>DASQFO010000303.1:0-7807 GCA_035633095.1 Allosphingosinicella sp.
CTGATCGGCGGCTTCTGCCACCTCTACATCGGCCAGGAAGCGGTCGCGGTCGGGCTGCAGTCGGCGCTCGACGGCGACAGGGACAGCGTCATCACCGGCTATCGCGACCATGGCCACATGCTGGCTTACGGCATCGACCCCAAGGTCATCATGGCCGAGCTGACCGGCCGCGCGGCGGGCATTTCCAAGGGCAAGGGCGGATCGATGCACATGTTCAGCGTCGAGCATGGCTTTTACGGGGGCCACGGCATTGTCGGGGCGCAGGTCAGCCTCGGCACCGGCCTCGGCTTCAAGCACCAGTACGAAGGCGACGGCGGCGTCTGCCTCGCTTATTTCGGCGACGGCGCGGCCAACCAGGGCCAGGTCTACGAGAGCTTCAACATGGCCGAATTGTGGAAGCTGCCGATCATCTTCGTGGTCGAGAACAACCAATATGCGATGGGAACCTCGGTCAACCGCTCCTCGGCCGAGGACCGGCTCTACAAGCGCGGCGAGAGCTTCCGGATTTCGGGCCTCCAGATCGACGGCATGGACGTGCTCGCGGTGCGCGGCGCGGCCGAGACCGCCTTGAAGTGGGTGCGCGGCGGCAAGGGCCCGATCCTGCTCGAATTGAAGACCTACCGCTATCGCGGCCATTCGATGTCCGATCCGGCCAAATATCGCTCGCGCGAAGAGGTCCAGGCGGTGCGCGAGAAATCGGATCCGATCGAGCATGCCCAGCGCGAGCTCGAGGCGATGGGCGTCAAGGCGGAGGAACTCAAGGCGATCGACGCCGGGATCAAGAAGATCGTGATCGAGGCCGCCGACTTCGCCGAGCAGGCGCCCGAGCCCGATCCCAGCGAGCTCTATACCGACGTTCTGGTCGGGAGCTACTGATGGCGATCGAGCTCAAGATGCCCGCGCTCTCGCCCACGATGGAGGAGGGGACGCTGGCCAAATGGGTGGTCAAGGAAGGCGACACGGTCAAGGCGGGGGACATCCTGGCCGAGATCGAGACCGATAAGGCGACCATGGAGTTCGAGGCCGTCGACGAAGGCGTGATCGAGAAGATCCTGATCCCCGAGGGCAGCGATGACGTGAAAGTCGGCACCGTCATCGCGCTGCTGTCGGGCGAAGGCGGGGAAGCTGCGGCGCCCGCGCCCGCGACCGCGCCCAAGGCCGAACCCGCGCCCGCGCCCACCCCGGCCGAGGAGCCGGGCGAAGCGCCGGCGGCGGTCGCGGCCAAGCCCGAGAGAGCGCCCGCCAGCCTCGCGGTCGAGCCCGAAATGCCCGAAGGCACCGAGATGGTGAAGACCACCGTCCGCGAGGCGCTGCGCGACGCGATGGCCGAGGAGATGCGCAAGGACGATCGCGTCTTCGTGATGGGCGAGGAGGTCGCCGAATATCAGGGCGCCTACAAGGTCACCCAGGGCCTGCTCGAGGAGTTCGGGCCGAGGCGCGTGATCGACACGCCGATCACCGAATATGGCTTTGCCGGCGTCGGCGCCGGCGCCGCGATGGGCGGCCTCAAGCCGATCATCGAGTTCATGACTTTCAACTTCGCGCTTCAAGCCATTGATCATATTATAAATTCTGCCGCGAAAACCAATTATATGTCGGGCGGCCAAATGCGCTGCCCGATCGTCTTTCGCGGGCCCAACGGCGCCGCCAGCCGGGTCGCCGCCCAGCACAGCCAGAATTTCGGCCCCTGGTACGCCTCGGTCCCCGGCCTCGTCGTCATCGCGCCTTATTCGGCGGCCGACGCCAAAGGGCTCCTAAAAGCTGCGATTCAATCTGAAGACCCGGTCGTATTCCTTGAGAATGAACTGCTTTATGGCCAAAGCTTCGACGTGCCGAAGCTTGACGATTACACCTTGCCGATCGGCAAGGCGGCGATCGTCCGCGAAGGCAAGGACGTCACCCTGGTCAGCTATTCGATCGGCGTCGGCGTCTCACTCGACGCCGCGGCGAAGCTCGCCGGGGAGGGGATCGAGGCCGAGGTCATCGATCTGCGCACTCTGCGCCCGCTCGACAAGGCGACCGTGCTCGCCAGTCTCGCCAAGACCAATCGCATGGTCTGCGTCGAGGAGGGTTGGCCGGGCTGCTCGATCTCGGCCGAGCTGATCGCGGTGGCGATGGCCGAGGGCTTCGACGATCTCGACGCGCCGGTCCTGCGCGTGACCGACGAGGACGTGCCCTTGCCCTACGCCGCCAATCTCGAGAAGCTGGCGCTGATCGACGTCGACAAGGTCGTCGCCGCGGCCAAGAAGGTGCTTTACCGCTGACCCGCGAGCTCGACGCGGACCGCCGCCTCGCGCTTGCCTACGCCCCGGCACGGGTGCGCCCGGCCCTCGAAGCGCTCTGGCGTCTTGACGTCACTCTTGCCTCGGTGCTCGCCACCGGCACCGACAGGATGGTGAGCCGGATCCGGCTCGCCTGGTGGCGCGAGGCGCTGGTTCGGCTCGACCGCGAAGCCGCGCCGCCGGAGCCGGTCCTGCAGGGAATTGCCGCGCATTTGCTCCCGGACGGCATCTCCGGCGCCGAGCTTGCCGGGATGGAGGAAGCCTGGGCCGTCCTGCTTTCCGATACCGTGCTGACCGCGGAGAACCTCAGCCGCTATGGCGGCGCGAGGGGCGGCCGGCTGTTCCGGCTGTCGGCGCGCCTGCTCGGCGATCCGGATTTTCCGGTCGAACCTTCGGGCAAGCTCTGGGCCCTGGTCGATCTCGCACGGCACAGTGCCGGCCCGGAGGAAAGGAAATCCGCCTTCGAAGCCGCGGAGCCGGAAGTGAAGATGCGATGGCCGCGTCCGCTGAGGCCGCTCGGAATGCTTGACGTGCTCGCCCGCCGCGACCTCGAACGCGATTCGAATATTTGGGAAAGGCAGGGATCGCCGGCGCGGATGCTGCTTATGCTCCGCCATCGCCTCACCGGCACTTGATCCGTTTCCGATCGATATTGGTCCGATTTGGCGATTCCGTCGACTCGCGCTAGACTTTTTTCGCGAATCGAGGAGGACGGCATGCTGCGTTTCTTCGCGGGCGTCGGATCGGCCTTGCTGCTGGTGAGCGCGGGCTTCTTCATCTGGACGGGGATGGCGCAGGACGAGGAGGATCCCGTGCCCGACGCGCCGACGCAAGCGGCCGGCCCGATCGTCGCGGGCGCGCCGACGCGGCCGCCCTCGGCTGACGAGCGCACCAAGGAGCAGCGACGCTTCGACCGCGCCGACCGCGACAATGACGGGAAGATTACGCTCGAGGAGCTGTTCTACCCGCGCCGGCGCGCCTTCCAGCGCCTCGACACCAATGGCGACGGCCGGCTCGCCTTCGAGGAATGGGCGGTCCGCACCTCGACCAAGTTCGGCGAGGCCGACGCGAACCGCGACCGCGCCCTCAGCCGGCCCGAATTCGCCGCCACCGCCCCGCGCCGCCGGACCCCGGCCCGGCCGGCCAATTGCCGGTGCTGATTTCCCCCTCCCCTTGATGGGGAGGGGTTAGGGGTGGGGTGAACTTTCGAGACCCGCCGCGTGGTGGAGGCGTTCACCCCCACCCAAACCCTCCCCCATCAAGGGGGAGGGCTTCTGGTGGGCGAGCCACTCGCGCAAATCCTCTTTTGCCCGGCTCGTGTAGAGCAGCTTGCGGTTCGCCTTCTTCATCCGGCCTTCGATCGGCGGGAACAGGCCGAAATTGACGTTCATCGGCTGGTAGAGCTCGGCGTCGGCGCCGCCGGTGATGTGGCCGAGCAAGGCGCCAAGGGCGGTGGTTGGCGGAGGAGGGGCGACGGCCTTTCCCTCGAGCTCGGCCGCGGCGAAGCGCCCGGCGAGCAGGCCGATCGCGGCCGATTCGACATAGCCTTCGCAGCCGGTGATCTGGCCGGCGAAGCGGATGTGCGGCGCCGCCTTCAGCCGCAGCGTCGGGTCGAGCAGCCTGGGCGAATTGATGAAGGTGTTGCGGTGGAGGCCGCCCAGCCGCGCGAACTCGGCATTTTCGAGGCCCGGAATGGTGCGGAAAAGCCGGACCTGCTCGGCATGCTTGAGCTTGGTCTGGAAGCCGACCATGTTCCACAAGGTGCCGAGCCCATTGTCCTGGCGGAGTTGGACGACCGCATAGGGCCAGCGCCCGGTCCTGGGATCGTCGAGCCCGACCGGCTTCATCGGCCCGAAGCGCAAAGTATCCTCGCCGCGCTCCGCCGCCACTTCGATCGGCATGCAGCCTTCGAAGTAAGGCGTGTCCTTCTCCCACTCCTTATACTCGGTCTTGTCGCCGTCGAGCAGGCCCTGGCGGAACGCGAGGTACTGCTCCCGGGTCATCGGGCAGTTGACATAATCCTTGGTGCCGCCCTTGTCCCAGCGCGACGCCATCCAGCACACGTCCATGTCGATCGACTCGCGGTGGACGATCGGCGCGATCGCGTCGAAGAAAGCGAGCGCGTCGGCGCCGGTCGCGGCGCCGATCGATTGCGCGAGCAGCGCCGCGGTCAGCGGGCCGGTGGCGACGATCACCAGGCCGGAGGCGGGCAGGGCGTCGATCCGTTCGCGCACGATCTCGACATTGGGATGCGCGGCGAGGCGCTCGGTCACCGCGGCCGAAAAGCCGTCGCGGTCGACCGCGAGCGCCGAGCCCGCCGGGACCTTGTGCGCGTCCGCCGCCGCCATGATCAGCGAACCCAAAGCGCGCATCTCGGCGTGCAGGAGCCCCACCGCGTTGTTCTCGGCATCGTCGGAACGGAAGCTGTTCGAACAGACCAATTCGGCGAGGCCGTCGCCCTGGTGCGCCGCCGTCCGCTCGCCGCCGCCGCGCATCTCGGAGAGGCGCACCTTCACCCCCGCTTCGGCGAGCTGCCAGGCCGCCTCCGAGCCGGCCAGGCCGCCGCCGATGATATGGACTTGGGTGTTCACCGCGGCTGCGTTAGTCGTTCCGCCCGACAGGAGGAAGCGGGCGCGTGCGAATCTTCACCATCGGCTATGAAGGCGCGACCCAGCCGGAGTTGATCGCCGCATTGACGCGGGCGGGCGTCGAGCGCGTGATCGACGTCAGAGCCGTGCCGCTGTCGCGCAAGCCGGGCTTCTCGAAGAACGTGCTCGCCGCCGGGCTTCGCGAAGCCGGGATCGACTATGTCCACCTGAAGGCGCTCGGCACCCCGCCGGCCGGCCGCGAGGCGGCGCGCAAGGGACAATGGGATGTGATGGAGCGGATCTACGCCGAGCAGCTCGATACGCCCGAAGCGGGCATGGAGGCCGCGCAGATGATCGCGCTCGGAAAGGAGAGGCGCTCGGCGCTGCTCTGCTTCGAGCGCGACCCGGCGCACTGCCACCGCACGCCGTTGCGGGAGGCGGTGATGGCCGATTGGGAGGCGATCGACCTCTACGCCTGAATGGGGACAGTCACTAGTGACTGTCCCCGTCGCCGCCATCCCCGTCGCCGCCCGCCAGATCCTCGCCAATCACCGCATCGTCGGACGGCGCGATCACGCCCTCATCGTCGCCCAAATCGGCTTCGGCTTCCTCGTCGCTCTCCTCGATCCGCGCCGCCGAGACCACATGCTCGCCGTCTGCGACATGGAACAGGCGGACGCCGGCGCTGTTGCGGCCGATGACGCGGGTGTCGCCGACGCTCATCCGGATCATCTTGGCCTGGTCGGTGACCAGCATCAGCTGCGCGCCGGCATGGGCGGGGAAGCTGGCGACGACCGGGCCGTTGCGCTCGAGATTGTCGATGTTGACGATGCCCTGGCCGCCGCGATTGGTCCGGCGATATTCGTAGGCCGAGCTCCTTTTGCCGTAGCCGTTGGCGCAGACGGTGAGGATGAACTCCTCGGCCGCCTCGAATTCGGCCATGCGCTCGGCCGGCAGCGCGGTCTCGCGCTCGCCCTCCTTCCAGGGCGCGGCCTTGAGATAGGCGTCGCGCTCCTCGGTCGTCGCCGCGAAGCCCTTGAGGATGGACATGGAGATCACCTCGTCATCGCCGATGATCCGCGCCCCGCGCACGCCCGCCGCGGTGCGGCTCTGGAACTCGCGGACGTCGGTCGCGGAGAAGCGGATCGCCTTGCCGTTGCGGGTCGCGAGCAGGACGTCGTCCTCCTTTGTCAGGAGCGACACGCCGATCAGGCGGTCGGCCTTGCCTTCATCGAAGCGCATCGCGATCTTGCCGTTCGAGGGCACGTTGGCGAAGGCGTCCATCGAGTTGCGGCGGACGACGCCGCACGCGGTCGCGAACATGACGTGGAGCTTGCCCCATTCCTTCTCGTCCTCGGGCAAAGGCAGCACGGTCGAGACGGTCTCGCCCTCCGCCAAAGGCAGCAGATTCACCATCGGCCGGCCGCGCGCCTGCGGGGCGCCTTCGGGCAAGCGCCAGACCTTGAGGCGGTAGACCTTGCCGTGGGTCGAGAAGAACAGGACCGGGGTGTGCGTCGAGGTCACGAACAATTTGATGACCGCGTCCTCGTCCTTGGTCGCCATGCCGGCGCGGCCCTTGCCGCCGCGCGCCTGGGTACGGAAGGTCTCCAACGGCGTGCGCTTGATGTAGCCGCCGTGGGTCACGGTCACGACCATGTCCTCGCGCTCGATCAAATCCTCGTCCTCGATCCCGTCCCAGGCCGGCGCGATCTCGGTGACGCGCGGGGTTGCATAGGCCTCGGCGATCTCGTCGAACTCGGCGCGCATGACGGCGTAGAGCTTGACCCGGTCGGCGAGGATCTCGAGGAGGCCGGAAATCGAGGTGGCGAGCTCGCGCAGCTCGCCGGCGATCTCGTCGCGCCCCAATGCGGTCAGGCGGTGGAGGCGCAGCTCGAGGATGGCGCGGACCTGCGCCTCGGACAGCCGATAGGAGCTGCCGCTGATTTCGGTCTCGATCGCCTCGACGAGGCGGATATAGGGCGCGATCTCGGCGATCGGCCATTCGCGCGCGATCAGGGCCGCGCGGGCCTCGGCGGGCGAGGCCGAGGCGCGGATGATCCGCACCACCTCGTCCAGATTGGTCACCGCGATGACGAGGCCGAGCAGCAAATGGGCGCGGTCGCGGGCCTTGGCGAGCTCGAACTTGGCGCGCCGCGTGATCACCTCCTCGCGGAAGCGGACGAAGCTTTCGATGATGTCCTTCAGCGTCAGCGTCTCGGGCCGGCCGCCGCGTATCGCGAGCATGTTGGCCGGGAAGCTCGACTGAGCCGGCGTGTGGCGCCAGAGCTGGTTGAGGACGACGTCGGGGGTGGCGTCGCGCTTCAAATCGATGACGACGCGGACACCCTCGCGATTCGATTCGTCGCGAATGTCGGAAATGCCCTCGACGCGCTTGTCCTTGGCCGCTTCGGCGATCTTCTCGACCAGGCCGTTCTTGCCGACCTGGTAGGGAATCGAGGTCAGCACGATCGAAATGCGGTCGCCGCGGCCTTCCTCTATCTTGTGGCGGGCGCGCATCAGGATCGAGCCTCGGCCGGTATGATAGGCGCTGCGGGCGCCGTGCTGGCCAAGGATGATCGGCGCGGTCGGGAAATCGGGGGCGGGAACGATCTCTATGAGCTGGTCGATGCTGATCGCCGGATCGTCCATATAGGCTTTGCAGGCGAGGATGACTTCGCCCAGATTGTGCGGCGGGATGTTGGTCGCCATGCCGACCGCGATTCCGCCAGCGCCGTTGACGAGCAGGTTCGGGAAGCGCGCCGGCAGGACCTGCGGCTCTTCGCGCGAGGCGTCGTAATTGGGGGTGAAGTCGACCGTGTCCTTGTCGAGGTCGTCGAGCAGGGTCATCGCGACCTTGGCAAGGCGCGCCTCGGTGTAGCGCATCGACGCCGGCGGATCGGGATCCATCGATCCGAAATTGCCCTGGCCGTCGATCAA
>DASQFO010000304.1:0-1850 GCA_035633095.1 Allosphingosinicella sp.
CACGGCACAAATCGAGCCAGCCGCCGGACCGGTACATGCTGATCGCCTCGCCCTCGGGCAGCTCCATCACCCATTCGGCCTTGAACGTCTCGCCCTGCTTCTCGAAGAAGGCGCGGACCTCGTCGCGCGTCCCGACCTCGCGCACCAGCCTCTCGTCGGTGGCGATGATGCGCCGCATCTCCGCCTCGATCGCGGGCAGATCCTCCTCGGTGAACGGGCCGCGCGCGGCCGTCGGCGCGAAGTCGTAATAGAAGCCGTCCTCGGTGGCCGGGCCGAAGGTGATCTGCGTGCCCGGAAAGAGGTTCTGCACCGCCTCGGCGAGGACATGGGCGAAATCGTGCCGCGCCAGCTCGAGCGCGTCGGCCTCGTCGCGGGCGGTGATCAAGGCGAGCGCGCTATCCTCCTCGAACGGCCGGGCGAGGTCGCGGACCTCGCCATTGACCCGCGCCGCGAGCGCCGCCTTGGCGAGGCCCGGCCCGATCGCCGCCGCCACGTCGGCCGGGGTCGCGCCGCGCGCGACCTCGCGGACCGATCCGTCGGGCAGCGTGATCGAGAACATGTCGGACATCGGGCGGCGCGCTCCTGCGGTATGTGGTGGGGAGCGCCATAGATGGGCGCTGGCGGCGGTTCAAGGAAGGGAGCGGGGCGGGCCCCGGCGGCCGGGCCCGATTTCGCGGACCGGCGCGCCCGCGGAACGGCTTTCGGGCTGCCTGGCCATTGGCTAACAATTCTACGGGGCAAATTATTAATATTGCTAAGTATCGCGCTTTCCCGCGCCAAATTCGTTCCGGTGACGCCACGAACATGCTATCAGGCGCGGGCCGCCGCGACCGGCGCGGCAGGCACGAAAGGGGGAGTATATGGTGAGGAAGCTCGTTTCCGCGACCGTCTCGGCCGCCTTGTGTACGCTTTCCGTGGCGCCCGGCATGGCCGCGGCGCAGGATCACCGCTTCACCGGCTTCGACGCGCCGCAGGGCGCGACGGCGACGGTCAATCTGCGCATCCCGTTCGGCGGCCGCGCCGAGCGCTCGCGGCCGAGCTACGGCTTCACCCTTGGCTACGGCCAGGTGATGGGAGGGCCGTCCGTCGACGGGCGCACGATGACCCGTTCGGTCAACCTCGCCGACATCCGCTTCAACCAGAGCGGCGAATTGCGCAATGCCCGCCTGGCGGGCTTCGACCTCGCCAATCTCGACCGCGACCGGCGGATGAACCTGACCGGCGGGGGCAGCACGACCTGGATCATCGTCGGCGTGATCGCCGGCGGCGTCGCGGTCTGCCTGCTCGCCGATTGCTTCGGCGGCGACGACGAGGACATGCCGAACTAGATGGGCTGCTAGCCGTCGCGCACGGGCGCTGCTAGGCGCACCGGCATGATCCGGATCGACTATCTCGCCGCGCGCGACGGCGTGCATCTCGCTTACCAGCATCGGGCCGGGCGCGGGCCGACTTTGGTCTTCCTGCCCGGCTATCGGTCCGACATGGAAGGCAATAAGGCGGTGGCGCTCGACGCTTGGGCGCAAGGCCAGGGCCGGGCGATGCTGCGCTTCGACCATGCCGGCTGCGGGGTCAGCGGCGGCGAGTTCGAGGCGCAGACCTTGCGATCCTGGCTCGACGACGCGCTGACGATGATCGACCGCGTCGTCGAAGGTCCGGTGGTGCTGGTCGGCTCGTCGATGGGCGGCTGGCTGATGCTGCTCGCGGCGCTCGATCGGCCGGGGCGGGTCGCCGGCCTCGTCGGTATCGCCGCCGCGCCCGATTTCACCGCCTGGGGCTTCACCGACGAGGAGAAGCTCGCGATCCTGCGCGACGGCCGGATCGAGCGGCCCAGCCCCGATGGCGAGGCGCCC
>DASQFO010000305.1:0-5612 GCA_035633095.1 Allosphingosinicella sp.
GCCCTTTTCGGCGCACAGCGCCTCGATATCGATGCTGCGGGTCATGATGTAGACATCTTAGAGCAGAATCGCCCCCGGGGCAAAATGTGGGAATGCGAAAAGCGCCACCCCCGCAATGCGCAGGGATGGCGCTTTTTGCGACTTTGCCGGCGAACCGCTTACTTCTTGACGGCGGTGCGCTTGCGCTTGGTACCCAGGCCGATCTTCTTGGCGAGGGCGCGGCGCTGCTCGGCATAATTGGGCGCGACCATCGGATAGTCGGCGTTGAGGCCCCATTTCTGCCGGTACTGGTCCGGGGTCATGCTGTAGTGCGTCATCAGGTGCCGCTTGAGCATCTTCAGCTTCTTGCCGTCCTCGAGGCAGACGACATAGTCCGGCTTGATCGAGGAGCGGATCGAAACCGCGGGCTCCGGCCGGGGCGCCGGCTCGTCCGCGCGCGGGCCGCAACCCGACAGGGCGTTGTGGACGTTACTGATCAGCAACGGGAGGTCGGAGACCGCCACGCTGTTGTTGCTGACATGCGCCGAGACTATGTCGGCGGTTAGGGTGACCAGCGTCTCCCCATAATTGTCCTGGTTTTCCATTTTGTCGGTGTCCAACTTTGGTTGAGATCAGAGGATGCGGCTGCCATTGGCCGTGACAGACACATAAAGTGGATAGGTCTGTTTTGGCGGTTTTGACAAGTGTGAAAAGCCGCAGGTTGATCTGGCTCAACGCTCTCGTTCGGGCAATTTCGCGAGGGTAAGCGCGTCATATGTGGCGCCGCCATGGCCGCTATAGTAATTCCTGCGCCGGCCAACTAATGCATAGCCCGCGCGTTCGTACAGGCTAAATGCATGATTTCCTTCGCGGACTTCGAGATGGAGTCGCGCCGCCCCGCGCCCGCCCGCCGCCGCCTGGAAATGTTCGAGCAGCAGCCGGCCGGTGCCCCGTCCCTGGACAGACCTGCGAACCGCGAGCAATAATAATTCCGCCTCGTCGGCGATCGCGCGGGCCAGCGCGAAGCCCACCACCCGATCCCGGTCGCGGGCAAGGGTCAGCCAGACCCCCGGCATCGGCAGCAGCCCGG
Organism: Allosphingosinicella sp.; assembly: GCA_035633095.1. Lineage (GTDB taxonomy): Bacteria > Pseudomonadota > Alphaproteobacteria > Sphingomonadales > Sphingomonadaceae > Allosphingosinicella. The sequence continues at coordinate 1,070 of DASQFO010000305.1, forward strand.
CGCATTGCGCATGGGTCCAGGCCTCGCCGAACCGCGGATCGAAGCTGTCGTCCATCACCGCCATCACCGCGCCCAAATCGGCGAGGCCGCCTTCGGCGAGGCTGACCGCGGACCGGCTCATTTCATCGGCATCGCGTCGGGCGCGCGGCCGTAGATCGGCCGGGGCTGCAGCGAACGGAGCGCCGGCGGCAGTGCCCAGGCGTCGGCCGCGCGGGGCAGCGCGTCGGCCCAGCGGCCCGAGCGCCGCGCCGCAACGAGCGCCTCGGCGCCCGAGCCGAGCACGAGCTCGGCATGGATCGAGACCGCGGCGGCGGCAGGCTCGAGCGAGCGCAGATCGTCGAGGGCGCGGATCGGATCACCGCCATAGCTTTGCACGAAAAGCTCGCCATGTCCCCCCGTGAGGGCGACCGCGACGTCGCGTTCGCCGCTCGCCGCCGCGATCAGCGCCAGCGAGGAATAGCCCGCGATCGGCACGCCCCAGCCGATGCCGAGGCCCTGCGCCGCGGCGAGGCCGACGCGCACGCCGGTGAAGCTGCCGGGACCGCAATCGACCAGGATCGAATCCGGCCGGCGCGACCCGAGCAGCTCCTCGATCATCGGCAGCAGCCGCTCGGCATGGCCGCGGCCGACGATCGCGTGGCGCTCGTCGAGGATGGCGCCGTCGTCGCTCAGGAGGGCAACGGAGCAGGCCGCGGTCGCGCTGTCGATCACCAGAAGCATGGAGGCTGCTCGCGTAATTCCATCAAGTCATCGTCACTCCCGCGAAAGCGGGAGTCCAGACTGAGTTTGTGCCGTGCGCTGATTCCGTATGGATTCCCGCTTTCGCGGGAATGACGGGAGGGGCCGGGAATGGCCGGAGGACTCAGACCGCTTCGACCGCCTCGACTTCCGGAACGTAATGCTTGAGCAGGCTCTCGATGCCGTTCTTGAGCGTCATCGTCGAGGAGGGGCAGCCCGAGCAGGCGCCGTGCAGCGCGAGATAGACAATGCCGCCCTTGAAGCCGCGGTAGACGATGTCGCCGCCGTCCTGCGCCACCGCCGGGCGGACGCGGGTCTCGATCAGCTCGCGAATCTGGGCGACGATCTCGGCATCGGCGGGATCGTCGTCGATGGCCGGTTCGGCGGCGACGTGGATGGCGCCCGCGCTGCCCGCGCGGAACAAAGGCGCGGCGCTGGCGAAATGGTCGAGCAGCACTTCGAGCACCTGCGGCTTCAGCATGCGCCAGTCGACGCCCGGCGCCGCGGTGACCGAGATGAAGTCGCGGCCGAAGAAGACGTTCTCGACCTCGCCGGTCGAGAAGATCGCCTCCGCGAGCGGCGAGGCCTCGGCGTCCTCCGGGGTCGCGAAATCGCGCGTGCCCGTATCCATCACCTTCTTGCCGGGCAGGAATTTCAGCGCCGCCGGATTCGGCGTGGACTCGGTCTGGATCAGCATGGTGGGGATGTGGGCTCGATCGCCGGAGCGATCAAGCCCACATCCCAGGGAGATAGGTCACGGCTGTCTCCGCGAGACCCCGGCCTTGGGTCCCATCAAACTAGTTTGATGGGTGCCCCTTCGCCGGGGTGACGGGTGCCCCGCACCCGTCAGAAGTCGGGCTTGTCGTAATGGGCGGGGGGCTGGATCACCTCCATCCGCTCGGTGAGCAGGGGACGGAAGCTCGGCCGCGACTTCATCACCGCGTACCAATCCACCGTCTGCTTGTGGCCGCGCCAGTCGATCCCGCCCAGATAGTCGGCGACCGAGAGCTGGGCGGCGGCGGCGAGATCGGCCAGCGTCAGCACGGGCCCGGCGAGCCAGCGGCGGTGATCGAGCAGATAATCGAGATAGTCGACATGGCCGTCGATCGCGGTCATCGCCTTGCGCAATTGCTGGGTGTCGGGCGCCTCGCGGCTGATCAGCCGCTTGAACATCCGCTCGTGCATCAGGACCGCGACGGCGTCGTGATAGAGCTTGGTGTCGAACCAGTTGGCGAGGCGGCGGATCTCGGCGCGGTTGACCGCGGTGCCGGGGATCATCGGCGCCCGGTCGATCGTCTCCTCGAAATATTCGCTGATCGCGTCCGAATCGATCAGCACGATCCCCTTCGACGCCTCGACCAGCACCGGCGTCTGCTTGGCGGGCGTGAGGTCGGCGAAATCGTCGTCGTCGAGCCAGGGCGAGACCCGCACCAGCTCGTGCGGCACATTCTTCTCGGCCAGCATGAGCCGGACCTTGCGCGAGAACGGACAAAGCGGGAATTGGTAGAGCTGCCACATGGCAGCGTCTCTTAATCACCGCGCCCGATCAGTCCACCGCCGATTTGACGCGAGTCGACGTCAGTCCTCGTAGGGCTCGTCATACGCCCCGTCGTCGAAATCGCGCTCCCCGCCGTCGTCGAAGTCGCGCGGCGGCGGGCCGAGGCGGACGTCGCGAACGGCCGCGTCGATGGTGCGCTCCATGTCCATGATCGAGCGGCGAAAAGCCGGCTCGGCGACGGCGAAGGCATCCACCATCCGGGCCATGGCCGCGGTCGTACCGTAGATCGACGCGCGCAGGCGATGCTCGAAATAGGGATCGTCGCGCCCGGCGATCTCGCGCAGGGTGCGGTGGCGGACGGCGGGGCCGCGGCGATACGGATCGACCGCGTCCATGATCGGGCCGACGTCGAGGCCGAGCATGGCGTCGGCGGCGCGGTCGATGGCCGGGGCCATCGCCGCCACCTCCTCGCCGCGCGGCAAGGGAGCCTGGGCGGCGGCGGGAATGGCGAGCGAGGCGAAGGCCGTGGCGAGCAAAAACTTTCGCATGTCAAATCCTTACATCGGCGAGTCGGTCGCGCACTATGATAGCATGGATGAGCCGAAGGTGAACGCCCGGCGAGGGACCCTAACGCATCAGCAGCCAGACGAGCGCGACCGAGCCGGCGGCGATCCGGTACCAGGCGAAGGGCGCGAAGCCGCGGCGCGAGACGATGCCGATGAACCATTTGATGACCACCAGGGCAACGACGAACGAGACGATGAAGCCGACCGCGATGTCGGAAAGGCTGGCAGCGCCGAGGCTCTCGTAATGCCTGGCGAGCTGAAGTGTCGACGCGCCCAGCATGGTCGGCACGGCGAGGAAGAAGCTGAACTCGGCCGCCGTGCGCCGCTCGACGCCCAAGGAAAGGCCGCCCAGGATGGTCGCCCCCGAGCGGCTGACTCCCGGCACCATCGACAGGCACTGGATGAGGCCGATCCCGGCCGCCTTGCCGAGCGAGATGTCGGCGACGCCCTTCTCGTGGCCCGGCGGCGCCAGTCGCTCGATGACGAGGATGGCGACACCGCCGACGACGAGCGCCACCGCGACGATCATCGGGCTGCCGAGCATCGCCTCGATCCGGTCGAGCAGGAGGAGCCCGACGATAGCCGAGGGCAGGAAGCCGACCGCGACGTTGCGAAGGAAGCGCCACGATTCGGGACGGCGCTGGAAGAGGCCGACGAACACCGCCCAGAAGGTCCGCCAATAGAGCACGATCACGGCGAGGATCGCGCCAAGCTGGATGACGACGTTGAACACCGCCCACTCTGCGGCATCGTAGCCGAGCAATTCGGCGGCGAGGATCAGATGTCCGGTCGAGGAGACCGGGATGAACTCGGTCACGCCCTCGACGATGCCGAGCAGGATGATGGTGAGGAGCGTGGAATCCATGCGCCCCGCCTAGCGGCGGAAGCGTCCGCCGGTCCAGCGGCTTGTGGCGCCCCGGCTTAACCATCTGCCTTAACGAAGTGGATGCCCTGCTGCGGTAAAATCGCGGCGGAGGAAATGCGCATGAGATGGGTGATCGTGGCGATCGCGATGCTCGCTTGTTCCCCGGCGGCCGCGCAGGCGCCGGACCGCGGCCTCGCCGCGCGCATGCTCGCCATCCACAATCGCGAGCGGGCGCAGGTCGGGGCGCCGCCGCTCGTGTGGAGCGACCGGCTGGCCGCGGACGCGGCGGCCTACGCGCCGCAACTGGTCGCGCTGGGCGGGCTCGAACATTCCAGCAACGAGTCGCGCCCCGACGCCGGCGAGAATCTGGCGATGGGGACCGAGGGCCATTATTCGCCCGAGACCCTGACCCAGCTCTGGATCGACGAGAAGGGCGGCTTTCCGGGCGGCGGCGTCTATCCGGAGCCCGACGAGGACGATTGGAGCGATATCGACCACTACACCCAGATGGTCTGGAGCGGGACGAGGGAGGTCGGCTGCGCCGCGACGCCGGGCGGCGGCAACCTCTATCTCGTCTGCCGCTACGCGCCCGCCGGCAACGTGATCGGCGAGCCGGTGCTGCTGGCCGAGTCGCAGACCGAAACCGCGCCGGAGGCTGACGGGGCGGGCAGGTAACCCGAGGGCAGATCAAATGAAATCCTATTCTTCAACGAAGAAGGATCGCCTCATCGCATCAAGCGACTGACTCCACCTCGAAGCTCCCCGCCGGCAGCGGCTTCAACATCTCGGCCGCCGGCACTGCGGGGTCGAGCCAGCGTCCCCAGTCGCCTGGCTCGAGCACGACGATCTGGCGGCCGTGATAGGGGGCGACGTCGG
>DASQFO010000306.1:0-1721 GCA_035633095.1 Allosphingosinicella sp.
TGCGGCGCAACGCGCTCCCGGCGGGGCAGGTTTCGATCCGCCTCAGGATCGACGTCGGCGCCCTCCACGAAGCCGACAACGAGCGCGGCTGGGCGCATTTCCTCGAACATATGCTGTTTCGCGGCACCGAGACCTATCCCGACCGGCGCGCGCGCGAGATCTGGGCGCAATTGGGCGCGAGCTTCGGCAGCGACACCAATGCCCGCACCGACGCGACCAACACCGTCTATGTGCTGAACCTGCCCCACGCCGCCCGCGGGCCGCTCGACACCAGCCTCGCCGTCCTCGCCGAGATGATGGCGCGGGCGCAGATCGACCCCGCCGCGCTCGCCGCCGAGCGGCCGGTCGTGCTCGCCGAGAAAAGGCTGCGGCCCGAGCTCAGCCAGCGCATCCTCGAAATGTCGCAGCGCCTCGTCTACGCCGGCCTCCTCTATGCGCGGCGCGACACGATCGGCACCGAGGAGACGCTGAACGGCGCCACGCCTGAGGGCCTGCGCGCCTTCTACCGGCGCTGGTACCGGCCCGGCCGCGCCACCATCGTCATGGTCGGCGACGCCGATCCGGACATGATGGAGGAATTGATCCGCGCCCGCTTCGGCGGCTGGCAGGCCGAGGGCCCCGCGCCCGCCGAGCCCGATTACGGGACGATCGCGGAGGTCGCGCCGCCGGTCGCCGAGCTCGCTTATCCCGGGGCGCCGACCATCGCCAATTTGGTCTGGATGCGGCCCCACCAGAACCTGCCCCACACCGTGGCGCGCGAGCAGCTCTATCTCGAAGAAGCGCTCGCCACGATGATCATCAACCGCCGGCTCGAGACGCATGCGCGCGGAGAATCGGCCTATATCGGCGCCTCGATCGGCGTCGCCCGGACGCGCAGCATCGCCGATTCCACCCAATTGACGCTGGCCGCGCGCGACGGCGCCTGGCGGGCGGGGCTCAGCCAGGCCTATGCGATCGTCGGCGACGCGCTGAGGGCGCCGCCGAGCCGGGCCGAAATCCGGCGCGAGCTGCAGAATTTGCGCACCAGCGCGACCGCCGCGGTGCAGGGCGAAGCGACCGCCCTCTCCCAGCGCCGCGCCGATCAGCTCGTCGATGCGGTCGACAATGGCGCGGTGGTGGCGAGCGCCGAGACCGTGCTCGCCAATTTCGACCGCAGCGCGCCGTTGATGACCCCCGAGCGGATCGGCGCCGCGATGCGGGCGCTGTTCACCGGATCGGGGCCGCGGATGATGCTGGTCTCGCCGGCTCCGATCGAGGGCGGCGAGAGGGCGCTGGCCGAGGGGCTGGCGGTGGCGCGGGCCGCCGCCCCGGCCGACCGCGAGGCCGGGCGGCGGGTCAGCTTCGACGATCTGCCCAGGCCCGGCCGGCCGGGACGCGAGGTCTCGCGCCGGCGGATCGAGGACATGGACGTCACCATCGTCCGCTTCGCCAACGGATCGACGCTGACCTTCAAGCGGACCCAGTTCGACCGCGGCGCGGTGCAGGTGCGGCTGCGCTTCGGCGGCGGCCTCACCGCGATCGCGCCGGACCGGCCCTCCTACGGCTGGCTGGCTGGGCTGGTCGCGCCGTCCGGGCTCGCGCGGCTCGATCTCGATGCGATGGAGCGGCTCCTGACCGGACGGCGGATGGGCCTCGTCTTCGGCGTCGCGGAAGACGCGTTCGTGCTCGCCGGCCAGACCAACAGCGCCGACCTCGCCGACCAGCTCCGGCTGCTCACCGCC
>DASQFO010000307.1:0-11182 GCA_035633095.1 Allosphingosinicella sp.
TTCGAGCATTTCTCCGATTTCGGCAATACCGTGAACGGCAAACTCGCTTTGCGCTACGAACCGTTTCAGGGCTATGCGGTGCGCGGCTCGATCTCCAACGGCTTCCGCGCGCCGTCGCTCCACCAGCAATTCTTCACCACCACGTCGACCAACTTCATCAACGGCTTCCCGGTCGACATCTCGACGCTTGCGGTCAACAGCCCGGTGGCGCGGGCGCTCGGCTCGCGCGACCTCGAGCCGGAAAAGTCGCTCAATCTCAGCTTCGGCGCGACCGCCAATCCGGTGAGCGGGCTGACCCTCACGATAGACTATTACCGCATCGACATCGACAACCGCATCGTGCTGACCGAGAATCTCGGCGCCGCCGGCGCGGGCACCGCGGCGGTCAACGCGGCGGTGAAGGCGCTGCTCGACGCCAACGGCTTCCAGAGCATCGGCGCCGCGCGCTTCTTCATCAACGGCCTCGACACCAGGACGCACGGTATCGATGCGGTCGCGTCCTACCGCTTCCCCACCGGCGGGCTCGGCACCTGGACGCTGACCGCGGCCTATAATCACAACCGCACCCGCATCCAGCGGCGGATCAACGATCTGGGGCCCCTCGCCACCATCCCCGGCATCGTCCTGTTCGGACGCGTCGAGGGCATCCGCTTCACCGACGGGCAGCCGCGCGACAAGGTCGTGCTCAGCGCCGCCGGCGAACTGGGCAATTTCGGCCTGACCGCCCGCACCACGCGCTTCGGCGAGGTGATCGCGCCGGGCGCGACCCCGCCCGCCGCCGATCCGCTCAGCCTGACATTGCTCGGTCCCGACGACATCCACCTCGGCGCCAAGTGGATCACCGACCTCGAGCTGCGCTACCGTGCGTTCGGCGGCCTCGAGCTCGCCGTCGGCGCCGACAATGTGTTCGACGTCTACCCCGATCGCTCGCCGTTCGGGGCGCGGCCGGGCGGCGGCTTCTACCCGATCAACCAATATTATCTGCCTTATTCCGGCTTCTCGCCGTTCGGCTTCAACGGCCGCTTCGTCTACGCCCGCGCCTCGTTCGAATTCTAGGGAGCCAAGGGACAGTCACTTTCACGCGCTGCCGCGTCCCGCCTGGGTGCCGCGGTGCGTAAAAGTGACTGTCCCCATTCTGTCGCCCGTCACTCCGTCGTGTCACCGTCCCATTCGTCATTGGCGTGGGTCGCCCGCCCGATATTGTCGACATAGCCTTTCATGGTCTCAGTCCTTCAGCGGGTCGTGGCCCCAGTTCATCAGCGAATAGCGCCAGCGCGAGGTGACGATGTTGGCCGGCTGCTGGGCGCGGTGCCGCGCGACGAAGCCGGCGACCTTCCTCATATGGCGGTAATCCTCCTCGTCCAGCTCCGGTTCCGGCGTGCCCAGGATCTGGACGATGCGGCGGCCCGACGCGTGGCCGATCGATTCGCCGCTGCCCTTCTTCCAGCCGACGCTGCGGCTCTCGTCCGTCTCCAGCCAGGCCGCAAGCACGCCCGGGTCCATGTTGACCGCGGCCCGGAAGCGCTCGCGGATCGCGCGTCTGTCCGGTGCCGCCATCAGCGCGGCTGGCGCCGGTCGGTGACGACCGTTCCACCCTTGATCACGAGATCGACCCCCTCGAGCTGGCGGACGTCGGCGATCGGGTCGCCCTCGACCGCGACGATGTCGGCGTAGCGGCCGGGTGCGATCGCGCCGACGTCGGCCTCGCGGCCCAGGGCCTGCGCGGCGTTGCGGGTGGCGGACTGGATCGCCTCCATCGGCGTCATCCCATATTCGACCATCCAGCGGAACTGATGCCCGGCGAGCGCGTGCGGCATCACGCCGGCGTCGGTGCCGTAGGCCATGCGCACGCCGGCGCGGTGGGCGGCGCGGAAATTGTCGCGCTGCAATTGCGCGATCTCGCGGTCCTTCCTCAAATTGTCCTCGAGGATGCCGTTCTCGGCGCCGTGCGCCTGCGTATATTCGCTGTTGTAGATATCCATGACGAGGAAGGTGCCGCGCTCGCGCGCCAGGCGGATGCCTTCGGCGTCGATCAGCGAGGCATGCTCGATGGTGTCGATGCCGGCGCGGATCGCGGCGCGGATTCCCGACGCGCCATGGGCGTGGGCGGCCACCCTCAACCCCCATTGGTGCGCCTCCTGCGCGATCGCGCGCAGCTCGTCCTCGGAGAGCTGCAGCTGGCCGGGCTCGGTGTTGCGCGAGAAGACGCCGCCGGTGGCGCAGACCTTGATCACCTGGGCGCCGTAGCGGCGCTGCTCGCGGACCCGGTTCCTGAGCGCCTGCGGGCCGTCGCCGACGCCGGGATTGGTGGCGTTGTAGGAGGGCGGCAGGAAGGTCTCGTCGCAATGGCCGCCGGTCGCGCCCAAGGCGTAGGCGGCGGGCACGATGCGCGGGCCCACAAGCCGCCCCTCGTCGATCGCCTGCATGTAGGCGATATCGGCATAATCCGAGGAGCCGACGTTGCGCACCGTCGTGAACCCCGCATCGAGCATGTCGCGGGCATGGCCCGGGCCCATCACGGTCTGGAACAGGTCGGCGAACTGGAGCGCCTGATAGGGCCCGTAATAAGGCGAGGAATCGAGGTGGACGTGCATGTCGATGAGGCCGGGCAACAGCGTCATCCCCGGCAGATCGATCCGCCGCGCGCCGGCGGGGATTTGGGGCCGCGCGCCTCCCCGTCCGACCACCGAGACGATCCGACCGCCGGTGATCACCACGACCGGCTCCTCGATCACCCGGCCGGCGAGGACGTCGACCATACGGGCGGCGGTGACGACCACCGTCTCAGGCGCCGCCGGCGCCGGTTGGCCGATCGCGGCGACGGGCGCCAGGGCCAATGCGAGTGCGAGGAGAAGCTTGCGCATGGTAACCCCCGTAAAAAGGGGACAGTTACTCGTAACTGTCCCCATTGCCTACAGCCCCCTCACCCGCGGCGGCGCCCTTCCCGGCTTCACCATGAGCTCGGTCATCGCCCACACCAGCGCATCCGCCCGGTCCGGGCTCCGCCCCGGCCCCTGATAGCCGCCGCCATAGGTCAGCCCGGCCAGCTCGTCCTCCAGCTCGGCAAAGCGCCCGGCGAATTTCGCCTTGCCGCTTTCGAACAGCACCGCCACCGGCTCCGCCCGCGCCACCTTGCGGTCGGCGGCATGGACGAGCGTCACCGGCAACCCGACGTCGGCGCCCCTGAGCACCGTCCCCACCATCGCCCCGCCATTGTTCTTCTCGGCGATCACCCGATGCGCGCCCCAAGCCTCGGCCGCCGCCGCCACCTTGCGCGCCCATCCCTCGGGCGAGAGTCCCGCGACGGTCAAATCCGCCAGCACATAGCCGATTCCGTCTTCCCCCAGCCCGGCGACGACGATCCCGCAGGCATCCCCCTCCGCCGAAGCCGGCGGATCCACCCCGATCACGACGCGGCAAAAATGGGGGCAGCCACCACTTTCGATCCTGCTTCGCTCGATCAATTCCCGCCTCCACAGCGCCCCCTCGACATCCTCGATCAGCATCCCTTCCAGCTCCTGCCGCCCAAACCGCGTTCCGGCATGCGCGTCCTCGACCGCCGCGATGAAATCGCCCGGCAGATGCGGATTGGCCCGGGTCGCGCCACCGCTCAGCACCGTCAATGGATCGGCCATGATCCGCTTGAGCAGCGGCACCGGGCGCGGAGTCGTCGTCACCAGCGCCCTGGGCCGGCCGCCGAGCCGCAGCCCGAGCCGCAGATTGTCCCACGTGGCCTGCCCGCGCCGCCATTTGGCGAGCTCGTCGCACCAAGCGAGATGATGCTCGGGCCCGCGCAGGCTCTCCGGATTCGCCGCTGAATAGAGAAACGCCTGGGCGCCGCTCGCGAACGCCAGCCGCCGCCGGCTCGGCTCCCACCGCATCGCCGCCCGCTCCTCCGCGCGCGCCACCGCCAGCAGCCCGCTGCGCCCCTCGACCATGACCGCGCGCGCCTCCTCGACGGTCGCCCCGACCAAGGCGATCTGGAGGGGACAGTCACTTGTGACTGTCCCCATTTCCCGCACGAAATCCGACACCCATTCCGCCCCCGCCCGCGTCTTGCCGAACCCGCGCCCGGCAAGCAGCACCCAGATTCGCCACGCATCGTGCGGCGGCAACTGCCCGGAATGCGCCCATTCCGGCCAGTGCGAATCGAGCGCGCGCCGATCCACTTCGCTGAGCGCCGCGAGGACCCGGCGAAGCTCGCCCTCACCCAGTTCCTCGAGGGCCTCAACGGCCCGGTGCCGCACGCCCTCCCGCCTCTCTCCCCGATGCCGCTTGATCGCCTCGACCTTGCGCACGATCCGCTCGGTCACCTCCTCGATGGTCGGCGGCGCGGCGGCCCGCCCCCGTCGTCCGCGCGCGCGCCGTTTCTCCTCGCGCCACTTCAGGAACCGCATGGCGAGTTCGGGATCGAAAGGCTCGGCCGGGGGACAGTTGGGGGGACAGTTACTCGTAACTGTCCCCATTTCACCCGCCTCGGTCTCGCCCGCGTCCACCCCCGCCCCGACATTGTTCCCCAGCGTCGCCAGCCGGAATTCCAGCACCACCTCCGCCTCCTCCAGCGCCTCCTCCATCTTCTGGCGAAAGCCCGGCCAGTCCCGCCGCCGCTGCCAGATCAGGCTGCTCGTCACGCCCACCGCGCGCGCCGAGGCGGCGATATTGCCGCACTGCCGCAGCACGTCGAGAAACATCACTTCCATCGATTTGCACCATTTGCCCTTGCGGGTCCGAACGATCATCAGCCGCCCGTGGCGGTTGCGCTTGACCCGCTCGAACTCGGCGTCGGCGACTCCGTCGGAGGTGTCCGTCGCCCCCGCCAGCCGCCGCGACGCCTCCTCCACGGCCGCCATGCAGCCGATCGCGAACTCCGCGTCGCGCTTGCGCCTGTTCTCGGCCGAACAACGATCGAGCCCGATCGCCCTGGCCGCCGCCCCGTGATTCCCCGTCCGCCGCAAATGCTCCAGATATTTCGCCCGCCGCTCCGCCGTGAACCGCCGCACCTTCTTGCCGCGCCGCTTGCGCCCCGCATCCTCGCCCATAGCCATTTCCCGCTCGACTCGCCCGAGCGGAATTTAACCAGAGCATTTCCTACAAAACAACCGCCCTCACCAAATAGGACTGCTCCATTCCGGACGCCAAATTGGGGACACACACCTTTGTGTCCCCTAGCTCAACAGCAACCGCCCCCTCCGCTCGGCCGCGCGGATCGCGTCGCGTTCCTCGTCGGCCAGGCCGGCGGCAAGAAAGGCGCGCCAGTCGTCGATTCGCTCGCGCCCCGGCCTGAGGTCGGTGAGCTGGTCGGCGCCGAGGCCGAGGTGCGCCCGCGCGCTCGACCAGCGCCATTGCTCCGGCCGTTCCACCAGGCCGGCGCGCACCGGGTTCAATTCGACATAGCGCAGGCAGGCGTAGAGGTGTCCCTCCTCCATGGGAAAGGAGGCGAAGCGGCTCTGCCAGAGGTGCCCGCGCCAGCCATGCCGATGGTTGACCTCCATCGTATAGAGCCGGTGCGCCGGGGCCAGCGCCGCGCGCAATCCGTCCGCGCTCGCCGGCACCAGCACGAGATGCACATGGTTCGGCATTAGGCACCAGGCCCAGACCGCCGTCCCGCTCTTGCCGCACCAATGGCGCAGCAGCCCGAGATAGAGGCCGTAATCGGCGTCGGAGAAGAAGGTCGGCTGCCGCCGGTTGCCCCGCTGCGTTACGTGATGCGGGATTCCGGGCAGGACCAGGCGAGCGGCGCGCGGCATCGGGCCTGACTAACCGGAAACCGCAACTTCCGCCATAGCCTTGCGCGCAAACCGCGCAGGAACGTGACACTTACCTAAGTGTCACGGTGACAGTTACGTAAGTGTCACGGTGACAGTTACGTAACTGTCACCGTCAACCCCGTCACCGTCAACCCCGATCCTCTTGCTCCCGCTCGCGGTCAGCCCCTGCCGTCCTCGATCCGCAGCAAGCCGATAATGATACATCCGTCCGCATTCCCAACGTTCGGCACGATGGTCTCCCCATCCCGGACAACCACGTTTTCGACCATCCAGCTATTTCCGCATTCGGGAACGAAGGTGAGCGTATAGGTCCCGGCGGGCAGGCGCCTGATCCTGAACCGGCCGTTGCTTTTAGCCCTGGCGCGAAACGTCTGGCCCCCTGTGCCCGTCGCGGTGACCCGCATACGGATCCCAAAGGATTCAACGTTTCCGGAGATGGCGCCGTCGGGACGATCCCGCTTCGCAAAGGCCGGCGCGCCCGCCGTCAGCAAGCCGGCCGTCGCGGCAACGGCGATGACCATCCGCCGTGCCCTGCCTCGGCGCCCCGGCTTGAGCGCAACCACGCCATCGGTGTCGATGTGAGCGCGTTTGCAGGTGCCCGGGTTGCGGCGCAGCAGCGCCTCGGCCTCGTCGATCTGGTATTGCGAGAGGTCATGAATGAGTTTGTCGCACCGCGCACACACCCGGTCGCACCCGGCCGGTGTCATTGCCTCCCATTTTTCATCGCAAGGCCTGGGGAAGCTCACGCGTAGGTCACGCATCGGAGATCCTTTCTCAATAATGCAGCGCCCGCCCGTAAGCGTCGAGCACGCTCTCATGCATCATCTCGCTCAGCGTCGGATGCGGGAATACCGTCTCCATCAGCTCCGCTTCGGTGGTCTCGAGCTGGCGAGCGATGGCGTAGCCCTGGATCAGCTCGGTGACCTCCGCGCCGACCATATGGGCGCCGAGCAGCTCCCCCGTGCCCGCGTCGAACACCGTCTTCACGAACCCTTCGGCCTCGCCCAATGCGATCGCCTTGCCGTTGCCGATGAAAGGGAATTTGCCGACCTTCACTTTGTGCCCCGCCGCCTTGGCCGCGGCTTCCGTGAGCCCCACGCTCGCCACCTGCGGCCGCGAGTAAGTGCAGCCCGGGATGTTCCAGGTCTCGAAGGGATGCGGCTTCAGCCCCGCGATCGCCTCGACGCAGACCACGCCCTCGTGGCTCGCTTTGTGGGCGAGCCAGGGCGGGCCGGTGACGTCGCCGATCGCGTAAATGCCCTCGACGTTGGTGCGCGCGTAGCCGTCCACCACGATATGGCCGCGGTCGGTCTTCACGCCCAATGCTTCGAGCCCGATCCCCTCGCTGTTCGGCGCGATGCCGATGGCGACGACGGCGTGGCTGAAGTCCTCGGCCGCGCCGCCCTTCAGCACCGCCTTCACGCCCGACTTGGTTACCTCCAATTTCTCGACGCCCGACGACACATGGAGCTTCATCCCCTGCTTCGTCAGCGCCTTGTGGACGAAGGCCGAGACCTCCTCGTCCTCGACGGGCAGGATTCGGTCCAGCATCTCGACGATGGTCACCTCGGCGCCCATGTCCGAATAGAAGCTGGCGAACTCGACCCCGATCGCGCCCGAGCCGACCACGAGCAGCTTCGTCGGCATCTCCTTCGGCACCATCGCATGCCGGTAGGTCCAGATCCGCTCCCCGTCCGCCTTGGCGAAGGGCAGATCGCGGGCGCGGGCGCCGGTGGCGATAATGATGTGCTTGGCTTCCAGGATCTTCTCGCCGACCTGAAGCTTCCCTTTGCCGGTCAGCTTGCCCTCGCCCTCGACCACGCTCACCTTGTTCTTCTTCATCAGCCCCTTAACGCCCATGTTGAGCTGCCCCGCCACCTTGCGGCTGCGCTCGACGATCGCGGCGAGGTCGAAGCCCACCTTCTCGGCGCTGAGCCCGTAGGCGGAGGCGTGCGTGAGGTAGTGGTGGATCTCGCTCGTCCTGAGCAAAGCCTTGGTCGGAATGCACCCCCAGTTGAGGCAGATCCCGCCCAGCTTCTCGCGCTCGACGATCGCGACCTTCAGGCCCAGCTGGCTCGCCCGGATCGCCGCGACATAGCCGCCGGGGCCCGAGCCCAGGACGATGAGATCATAGCTTTCTGCCACACTGGCCTCCGATTCTAATTGCTTTTTTTGCCAATCCGTGCTATGGTGGCTCCATCTTCAACAATCAAGGAGAAGATTAAATAAGAGGTTAAGTAGAATGAGTTATATTAAAACAATGTTTGGCGCTAAGATTCTAAGTAAGCCCGGTGGATATGTTCGTCGTTCCATCTCAAGTCTTCCAAAGAATATTACCGTTGCTGTGATCCGTTCTTATGCATTTGCTCACGGATTCGGTTTTAGAGTTGTTCACGGTCAAGTTGTCGTGTTCTCCTAAGGTGCAAATAGTAGCAACCGGATTATAGCTCCGGTTGCTACGCCAGCTTCCCGAGCGGCGTCTCCACCAGCCGCTCGAACGCCCGCATCGGCCGCGCGCCGTCGGCGCCGTCGATCGCGCGGTGGTCGAAGCCGCCGGCGGCCCTCATGGCGTCTCCGCCTCTACGAAATGGAGATTCGCGGTTGACCAGACCGGTACGCCAACGCCGAAATAGTCGACATCCTCGGACCAGATTTCGCCCTCCAGCGCCATCGCGGCGGCGAGGGCGGGCCAGTCGGATTTGCCGCCCTCGCGCAGCCTGTCGGACGCCCGGATTCGATCGAATTCATATTCTGCGCCGAAAAGCACCTCGAAAGGCGCGAGGACGCGCACGACTTCGGTTGCCGCCTCCTCCGTCTCCACGCCGAGTTTATGCACCAGCACAGCCAGCAATTCCGCGGCATTTCGATCGGTGGTCGCCAGTCTCACCCCCCTTTCTCGCAACGCCGACACGTGCGCCATCGCCAGACCCAGACTGCACCGCACCAGAATATTGGTATCTGTGACGAGCATCGATCAATCGTCAATTTCCTCGGGCGGAATGCCCGCCGCCGCCAGACGCTCCCGCCAGTCCGGCGTGCGGGCCCGCCATTCGCGCGCGAACCGTTTCCTTTCTTCCGCCCATTCCTCGATGCCGATATTCTCGGCTGGCTTACGAGACGGTTCGGGTATGTAGCGCCCCACCCGCTTCCCGTGGTGCGTGACGATGACGACTTCGGCGCCGAGCGACAGTTCGCTTATGCGCTCGCGAAACTCCTTGATTCCCACCCTCATGCAGCCAATCCCGAATGTGTCACCAAAAGATACACATTGGACGGCTCTCCTTCAACCCCGCCCCCGCGATTCGCTGGTGAAGGGAACGGCGGTCCAGCCGGCATCCCCGGCGGATTGCTCGCCGCCGCCTTTATCGGTTCGCCCAGGCGAGCATGCCCCATGTGAACAAAGTCACCACGCAGAAGATCGGCCACGACCAGGCGAAATGCCAGCCGGCGGAGGTGACCTCGACGACGCCGTAGCGAAGCCACTCGAAATCGGAGGCGGTGCCGCCGCGGTCGATATAGGGAATCGCGATCGCGGCCACCGCGCCGGTCAGGATGGCTTTGACGAGGGCCATGTCAGGCCAGCATCGCCAAAGGCGCCTCGATCAGCCGCTTGAACGCCTGCATCAGCCGCGCCCCGTCGGCGCCGTCGATGGCGCGGTGGTCGAAGCTGCCGGTGGCGCTCATGATCGTGGCGATCTGCAAGGCATCGTCGATCACCCAGGGGCGCTTCTCGCCGGCGCCGATCGCCATGATCATGCCCTGGGGCGGGTTGATGACCGCGGAAAAGCTCGAAATCCCGTACATTCCCATGTTGGAGAGGCTCGCGGTCCCGCCCTGATATTCGTGGGGTGCAAGCTTGCCCTCCTTGGCGCGGCCGGCGAGCTCGGCCATTTCCTTCGAGATGGCGGAGAGGCTCTTGGCCTCGGCGCCGACGATGATCGGCGTGATCAGGCCGCCCGGGATCGAGACCGCGACCGAGATGTCGGCGCGGCTGTATTTGACGAGATGATCACCGGCGAACGAGACGTTGCATTCGGGCACCTCGATCAGGGCGACTGCGAGCGCCTTGATCAAGAGGTCGTTGACCGAAAGCTTCACGCCGCGGCTCTCGAGGCCCTTGTTGAGCTCGCCGCGGAGCTTGAGGAGCGCGTCCAACCGGATATCGACGGTCAAATAGATGTGCGGGATCGTCTGCTTGGCCTCGGTCAGCCGGCGCGCGATCGTCTTGCGCATGTTGGAGAGCTTGACCTCCTCGTGCGGAGTGGCGCCGGCGTCACCGGTCTCGACCGGAGCGCGTGGCGCGGCGGAAGGCTTGCCGCCGGCGCCTTCGACGTCGGCCTTCACGACGCGGCCGCCGGGGCCCGAGCCCTGGAGCGCGGCGAGATCGATCCCCTGCTGCCCGGCAAGGCGCCGCGCGAGCGGGCTCGCCTTGATCCGGTCGCCGCCCTCCGCCGCTTTCGGTTGAGGCGCGGGCGCCGGCGAGGGCGCCTGCGCCTTCGGCGCGTCCGCTTTCGCCTCGGCCTCCGCTTTCGCCTCAGTCGGGGCCGGCGCCGGAGCCGGAGCCGGAGCCGCCTTCGCATCCTCGCCTTCGCCCGCGATCAGGGCGATGACGGTGCCGACCTTCACTTCGTCGCTGCCTTCGGGCACCAGGATCCTGGCGATCGTCCCCTCGTCGACCGCCTCGAACTCCATGGTCGCTTTATCCGTCTCGATCTCGGCCAGAATGTCCCCCGATTTGACCGTGTCGCCCTCCTTTACGAGCCACTTGGCCAGCGTTCCCTCCTCCATGGTCGGGGACAGAGCGGGCATCTTGAGTTCGATCGGCATGGAAGAGGGCTTTCCTATTCGCGAACGGCCGTTGACGTTTCAAACAGCAAAGCCATGGCCCGGGTCAAGCCTGTCCTGAGCAAAGTCGAAGGAGCCTGTCCTGAGCGGCCGGCCTCAGGCCAGCCGAACGGGCGGCTTGCGCGAAACCCCGATCTGTCGCACCACCGACGCCGCAAGGGAGGGCGGATGCGGTCCTATCTGGTGGTGATGGACGAGACCGAGGAGGCGCAGGCCGCCCTGCGCTACGCGGCGCGGCGCGCAGCCCGGACCGGCGGCGGCGTCGAGATCCTCGCCCTCATCCCGCAGCAGGAATTCGTCCAGTGGGGCGCGGTCCAGGAGGCGATGGAGGAGGAGGCGCGGCTGCGCGCCGAGGCGATGCTGGTCCAGGCCTCGGGCGCGATCATGGAGGAGGCCGGGATCAAGCCCTCGATCTCCGTCCGGCAGGGCGACCCGATCAAGGCGGTGGTGGAGCTGCTGAAGGAGCGCGGCGATATCGCGGCGCTGGTGCTCGGTGCGGCGGCGGAGGCCGGCCCCGGGCCGCTGATCAGCCATTTCGCGGGACCGGCGGCGGGGACGCTTCCCTGCCC
>DASQFO010000308.1:0-6746 GCA_035633095.1 Allosphingosinicella sp.
GTAGAGAGAAGCAGCGCCGCCCCGGCGCTGAGCGGGTCGTGCGAGATGAAATAGAGCTTGATCGCATAGCCCAGGCAGCCGAGCGCCGCGAGCGCCGGGAAGGACAGGAAGGCGACGGGGATCGCCAGCACGCCGCCGGCGACCGCGATGTCGAGGACGGTGAGATCGCCCCGGGCCACGGGCGCGGCCGCCAAAGCGGCGCCGCACCACAAAGCGTCGGCGACAAGGGCATAGAGAGCGCCGCCGCGGATCGCGACATGGGGCGCGAGGCGCGACAGCGGCCGCCGGTACAGCCAGCCCCAGAGGCCGGCATCGAGGGCCAGCAACGCCGCCAACGTCGCGAGCAGACCCGGCGGCGCCTGCAGCGGATTGCCATAAGCGAGCAGCATCGCGGCAGCGCAGATGAGGTGAACGCCGAGCAGGAAGGCGGGGACATGGTCGAGCGTGCGGACGCGCTCGCGCGCCGCGCTCTCGTCCATCTCGTCGTCGAGCCGCCCGAAATCCTGTACGAAAAAGCGGAACAGGGGAAGGCGCGCTTCCGCCTCCGCCAGATCCCGGTCGCTCTGTTTCAGGCCTGCCATAGGCGCGGCGATAGCAAAGCGGTCTTAAGAATTGTTTTCCGCGCCGGAGGCACGCCTCAGTGCTGCCGGCCCTCCGGCTCTTCCTCTTCGGCGCGTTCCCGCCCGCGCTCGCCATCGCGCTCGCGGCGGCGGGCCTCGCGGCCCTGCCGCTCCTCCGCCTGGCGCAGCTCGCGGCCTCGCCGCTCGTCAGCCTCGGACTGGCTGGTGGTGGCCGCATCGACGCCCGCGCTCACGACCTTGACCGGCAGGCTGACGATGTCGACCGCGGTGCGGGCGAGACAGGCCGACAGGAGCAGCGGAAGGGCGAGGAGAAGGATGCGCATCGGGTCAACATAGATAGCTAAAATTGAGGAGGAATGAACGGGCCTTTTATCCCTCCCGTTCCGCGATCAGGCTCATGCAGGTCAAAGCGGCGTCGGCCTTGCGGACCTCTGAAATGTCGAGCGTGACGACTTCGATGCCGCGCGCCGAGAGACGTTCGGCGGTGCGCGGGCTGTCGGCGGCGGCGAGCAGGGTGGCGCCGATCCTCAGCACGTTCGCGCCGAGCGCCTCGCCCGGCGCCACGGCGACCGGCTCGACATCGGCGAACAGGGCGGCACAGACCCAATCGGGATTGTGGACGATGACCGGCGTCCCCGCGGCATCCACGCCGGCGAAGGTGACCGCCGACTTGAGGTGGAGGCAGCCGGCGACGCGCACCGGAACGACGCGGTAGCCGAGCGGCCCCGTGAGGTCGGCGAGCGCGCGGATCCCGGCTTCGTCGGTGCGGCCGGAAAGGCCGGCATAAAGCGTGCGCCCGATGCGCAGCACGTCGCCGCCATCGACATGGCCGGCGCCGAGGCGATGGACCGTGAAATCCCGCGCCAGCCCTTCGGCGACCGAGGCGGTTTCGCAGCCCCGCGAGGCGGCGCCCGGTCGGGTGACGATGGCGTGCTCCCCGAGCAGAAGCGCGATGTCCTCGACGAAGACACCGTCCGGGGCGTCGTCGAGCGCGGGCAGGCGGACGATTTCGAGCCCCGCTTCGGCGAGCGCGGCTTCATAGGCCGCGTGCTGCGCGGCGGCGCGGGCTGCGTGGATGGGCTCGGCGAAGCTCTGCGTCGTCTCGCACTCGGCGAGGCGCGGGCTCACCGCGCGGGTCCAGGCGGTTCCGCTGCGCACGCCTTCCTCCTAGCGGGCGTCCGCGCAAAGAAAAAGGCGGCCCGGATCGCTCCGGACCGCCTTTTTCCTGTGGCGTCGGGGGCCTAGCGCTTCGAGAACTGGAAGCTGCGGCGGGCCTTGGCGCGGCCGTATTTCTTGCGCTCGACGACGCGCGGGTCGCGGGTCAGGAAGCCCTCGCGCTTGACCGTGGTGCGAAGCGCCGGCTCGTAGCGGGTCAGCGCGGTAGAGATGCCGTGGCGGACGGCGCCGGCCTGACCGGAAAGGCCGCCGCCGGCGACGGTGGCGACGACGTCGTACTGGCCCTTGCGGTCGGCGATGTCGAACACCTGGTTGATGATCAGGCGCAGGGTCGGCCGGGCGAAATAGACCTCCTGGTCGCGGCCGTTGATGATGATCTTGCCGGAGCCGGGCTTGAGCCAGACCCGGGCGACCGCGTCCTTGCGGCGCCCGGTGGCGTAGGCGCGGCCCTGCTTGTCGAGCTGCTGCTCGCGCAGCACGGCCTGGATCTGCGGCCCCTGGGTCGAGACGCCGTGGAGGTCGGCCTCCTCGGCAGCCGGGGCGTCGGCAGGGACCTCCGCGGCTTCCACAGCCTCCGCGGGAGCCTCGGCGGCCTCGGCCTCGGGCGCGGGGGCCGCTTCTGCCTCGGTCAGCTTGGCGAGATCGGCCAATGATTGACGGTTATCGGACATCAGGCACCCACCTTGTTCTTGCGGTTCATCGCCGCGACATCGAGCGTTTCGGGGGATTGGCCGCCGTGCGGGTGCTCGGTGCCGGCATAGAGGTGCAGCGCGCGCATCTGGTCGCGGCCGAGCGGACCGCGCGGGATCATGCGCTCGATCGCCTTTTCGAGCACGCGCTCGGGGAAGCGGCCCTCGAGGATCTTGGCCGGGGTCGTCTCCTTAATCCCGCCGACATAGCCGGTGTGCTTGTAGTAGATCTTGTCGGTGAGCTTCTTGCCGGTGAAGCGGACCTTGTCGGCGTTGACGATGACGACATGGTCGCCGCAATCGACGTGCGGGGTGTAGCTCGGCTTGTGCTTGCCGCGCAGGATGTTGGCGACGATCGAGGCGAGACGCCCGACCACCAGCCCGTCGGCATCGATCAGATGCCATTTCTTCTCGACCTCGCGCGGCTTTATCGACCGCGTGGTCTTCATCAGCGCCTTCATGGGCTCGAGACCTCTTCCACGTAAAATGAGCAGCGCCGCCCTCATCGAGCGGCGCGATGACGGCCAAGTGACGAACGAGGCCGCGAAAGTCAAGGAAAAGCGCGGGTTTCGTGAGAGGTATTATGTTACCTTGACGCTTCGTCGTCCACCCACTTCGCATAATCTTCGCTCGCATCGGCGATAGGCCAGACGACCGCGCACGGCACCTCGTAGCTGTGCAGCTCGGCGATGCGCGCGACGAGCGCGGGCGCGGCGGCCGCCCGGGTCTTGAAGATCGCGGCGACTTCGCCGGCTTCCTCGACCTTGCCCTCCCAGCGGTAGATGGAGTGACAGGGGCCCAGGATGTTGGCGCAGGCGGCGAGCCGCTCCTCGACCACGATGCGCGCGATGCGGCGGGCTTCGTCGTCGCCGGCGAAGGTCGCGTAGACGCTGGCGATGGCGGTCATGGCGCTTTCTCCCCAAGAAGGTGGACGGCGCTGATCATGGCGCCGAGCAGCAGCACCGCCATGCCCTGGTGCGCGACCGCGATCTCGATCTTGACGCCCGAAAGGAGGGTGAGGATGCCGAGCAGGATCTGGGCGAGGACCGCGCCGACGAGGAGCGCGCTTTCCTGCCAATAGCCCCGCCGCCAGGCACGAACGGCGACCCAGGCGGCGATGCCGGCCACGGCGAAGGCGAGCCAGCGGTGGACGAACTGGACCATGATCGGATTGTCGACGAAATTGCGCAAGGCGGGCCGCATCCACTCGGCGTGCGAGGGATAATATTCCCCGCCCATTTTCGGCCAAGAGCTGAACGCGTAGCCGGCGTCGAGCCCGGCCACATAGGCGCCGAACAGGAATTGCAGGAAGAGCAGGCACACGGCCCAGATCCCGAGCAGGGGCATGCGCGCGGGGCGCGCCGCGGGATCGTCCGCCAGGTCGCGCAGGTCGCGCGCGACCCAGATCAGGCCGGCGAAGATGAGCAAGGCGGTGAGCAGGTGGATCGCGAGCCGGATGTGGCTGACCTGCGGCACGTCGACCAGCCCCGAGGCGACCATCCACCAGCCGATCGCACCCTGCAGCGCGCCGAGCGCTAAGAGGGCGCCGAGCTTCCAGCCATAGCCGGCCGGAATCGCGCGCCGCCACCAGAAGAAGAGCAAAGGCAGCGCGAAGGCGAGGCCGATCAGCCGGCCGAGCAGCCGGTGGATATATTCCCACCAGAAGATCGCCCTGAAGTCGGCGAGCCGCATGCCGCTCCCCAGCTGCTCGTATTGCGGGCTCGCCTTGTAGCGCTCGAACGCGGCCTGCCAGCCGGCGTCGTCGAGCGGCGGGATCGCGCCCGAAATCGGCTCCCAGCGCGTGATCGAGAGGCCCGATTCGGTCAGCCGGGTAATGCCGCCGACCACGATTATCGCGAAGACCAGCATAGCGACCAGAGTCAGCCAGTTGGCGAGCGCGCGGGGGCGGGGGCGGGGCTGCGGCGGACGCTCGATCATCGCGATCATCGCGGCGCTATGGCCGAGGCCGCGGTTCTTGCCAACCGACGCGGCGGCGAAACCTGTCGTCACATGTTATATTGTAACTTTATCGGCGCGGGCGTATATCCGGCTCAGCAAAGGGATTCGCGACCAATGTTTGCCAGCCTCGCCAGGAACGGAGCGATCGACCGCGCGGCCATCGGCCTCAGCGGCCTTTGCCTCGTCCATTGCGTCGCGACCGCGGTGCTGGTGATGATGCTGGCCTCGGCCGGCGGCCTCCTGGTCGATCCGCGCATCCACGAGATCGGCCTCGCCTTGGCCATCGTCCTGGGCGTGATCGGGCTCGGCCGCGGCGCCATGGTCCACGGCTTCATGCTGCCGGTGGCGATCGGCGGTCTCGGGCTCGGCACGATGGCGGGCTCGCTGACGCTCGCGCACGGCTTCGAGGAAATCGTCTATTCGGTGTTCGGCGTCCTCGTCCTCGCGCTCGGCCACGATCTCAACCGCCGCGCCGTCATCTGAGCCTAGGGGCGACTTGTCCGGACTCAGTGAAAGCCTTACATCTCCAGCCATGGCCCACGTTCATCATAGCCACCAGGGCGCCGACCTCACCGATGCCGCCAAAGCGACCATGGAGAAGTCTGGCGAGCAATGGACGGCGATGCGCGCTTCGGTGTTCGCCGCGCTGGCGAGCTTCGAGCGCCCGGCCTCGGCCTACGACATCGCCGAGAAGGTGTCGGCGGACCTGGGGAGGCGGATCGCGGCGAACAGCGTCTACCGGATCCTCGACCTCTTCGTCGGCTCGAACCTCGCTCGCCGGGTCGAGAGCGCCAACGCCTATGTCGCCAACGACCACCCCGATTGCCTGCACGATTGCATCTTCCTGATCTGCGACACTTGCGGCCAGGCCACCCACCTCGACGACGACCGCCTCACCGGCGGCGTGAGGAACGCGGCGAAAGCGGCGGGCTTCAAGGCGGACCGCCCTGTGATTGAAGTGCGCGGGACTTGCGGGGAGTGCGAGGGGGAATAGCGTCCGCGCGGCCCGGCTCGGCGTCCGCTTTCGACCCATTGCAGAAGCGCGACCGCTGAAGCGTGTCGGTGAGGCGGCGGATCTACCCCGCCAATATTGCAGCCGCTGTCTCTTCGATGCTCCCGGCGACGAGGAGCGAGTCCCCGCCGACGACCCCGACCTTGGTCTGGCCGTTTTCATGCGAGCGCAGCCAGGCGATATTCTCCGCGACCACCAGATAATTGCCGCCGCGCGACTTGAGTAGAACGAACTTCATCTCTGTCTCCTGACGTCGCACATCTAGGGAGCCGAGTTCTCTTTCAGGTTAACGCACCTCTCGCCTCCGGCGCGAGCCTCCGCTGTCAAAAATCGACGCCAATGTCCGCTTGCGGCCCATTGCGGACATTCGCGGCGGCGAAGGGCTGGCTCCAAATAGCTGCCAAAGACGGATGGCGATGATAGCCGTGGCGTGGCATGGCCGAACCCGTTTGCGGTTGTTGCGGCCTCGGAATCATGCTCTCACGGGGCCGGGGCGAAGCTCCCCGCAGCGGTGTGAGCACCCCTGCCCGGATCGTCGCCATCTTTGTGACGCGTTGGACGGCGGCGGCATTGGGCCACCGCGATATGGGAGTTGGACAATGAAGAAAATCCTGATGGCGACACTGCTCGCAACCGGCATGGCGCTCTCCACGCCGGCCGCGGCGCAGGACGCCGCAACATCGGCTGCGGCGCAGGAATCCGCCTACACGCCCGGCGGTTACTGGAACGTGCAGGGAATATACCTCGAGGATGGTCAATTCGAAAACTACATGGATTATGTTGCAGGCAACTATCGGAGATCACAGGACTTTGCGCGTCGGAGCGGATGGATTACCGGTTATACCATCCTTGCGAACGTAAATCGTCGGGAAGACGAACCGCACCTGTATCTCATCACTGAAATGTCGAGGCTCGCCACGCCGCAAGAAGAGGTGGAGCGGGAGCGGAGGCTTAACGACCATATGCGGCAGACGACGCGCGAAGCTACCGAGGGAAGCGGCCGGCGCGTGACGATGCGGCGTCTGGGAAGCAACCTGCTCTTGCAGGAGCTGAATCTTCGCCCAGCAAGATAGTCCGGGAGTGAGGGGCGGCTTACTCGCCGCCCCTCCTTCTTGCAGTCGGCCCTTTGAACCTTTCGCCGAACCTTTCCCGTTCGACTTCGCACGCCCCCCGGTCTATGGAGCCGGCCATGAGTGAGGGTCCCGAAACGCCGCTCCTCGACACGGTCGAGACGCCCGCCGACATCCGCAAATTGGACAAAAGCGAGCTTCGCCAACTCGCCGACGAGTTGCGCGCCGAGACCATCGCGGCGGTGTCGGTGACCGGCGG
>DASQFO010000309.1:0-3263 GCA_035633095.1 Allosphingosinicella sp.
AGCACGTCGAGCGCGAGCGCGCGGGCGGTGGTGAGCTTGCCGCCGAAGACCGAGAGCAGCTTGGGCCCGGGCGTATCGTCGAGCTCGAGATGGAAGTCGCGGGTGACGTCCTTGGCCAAAGCCGCGCCGTCGTCGTGGAGCGAGCGCACGCCCGAATAGGACCAGGTCACGTCCGCGGGCGTCGCCTGGCGGACGAAATAGGCATTGGCGGCGGCGCAGAGATATTGAATCTCCTCCGCCGCGATCACGGCGTCCTCGGGCCGCGCCACGGGAACGTCGGTGGTGCCGATCAGGCTCTGGTCGCCATAGGGAAGCGCGAAGACGACGCGGCCGTCGGCCTGCTGGAGGATGTAGGCGTGGTCGCCGTCCCAGAGGCGCGGCACGAGGATGTGGCTGCCCTTGACCAGGCGGACGCCGGCGTCGCTCGCCGCGCCGAGCCGAGCCTTGAGCACCTCGGCGACCCAGGGGCCGGCGGCGTTGACGATCATCCGCGCCGTCACGGTTCGGCCGCCCGAAAGCTGGGCGGTCCAGGCCTCGCCGTCGCGGCGGGCGGAGAGGAATTCGGTGCGGGTCGCGATCTCGGCGCCGCGCTCGGCGGCGTCGAGCGCGTTGAGGACGACGAGGCGCGAATCGTCGACCCAGGCGTCGTAATAGGTGGCGAGGCGGAAGCCGGCGGGCTTGAGCGGGGCGGCCAGCGCCCGATCCTTCTTCCCCACACCGCTCGAACGGGGAAGCCCGCCGCGGCCGGCGAGCAGGTCGTAGAAGAGGAGGCCCAGGCGGACCATCCACCAGGGCCGGCCGCCGGGCGGGTCGGGGAGGACGAACCGCAAGGGGCGGACGATGTGCGGCGCGGTCCTGAGCAGGATTTCGCGCTCGTGGAGCGATTCGCGGACCAGCCTGAACTCGAACCGTTCGAGGTAGCGAAGGCCGCCGTGGATCAGCTTCGAGGAGGCCGAGGAGGTGTGCGCGGCGAGATCGTCCTTCTCGACCAGCAGCACGTCGAGCCCGCGCCCGGCAGCGTCGCGCGCGATCGCCGCGCCGTTGATGCCGCCGCCGATGACGAGAAGGTCGAAGGAGTCCATTCACCGCCACTACGTCATTCCCGCGACAGCGGGAATCCTTCCCCTTCCTTTCCTTCTCCGCGATCTCTGCGTCTCGGCGCGCATAACAAAAAGGATGGTTCGCGCAGAGACGCAGAGCACGCAGAGAAGAAAAAGCTGGATTCCCGCGTCCGCGGGAATGACGATGGGATATGGCAGCAGAGCAAATCCTCGTCATCGATGCGGGCACGACGAGCACGCGGGCGATGCTGTTCGCGGCGACGGGCGAATGCCTGGGCTCCGAGCAGCGCGAGCTGGCGCAGCATTATCCCAGGCCGGGCTGGGTCGAGCACGATGCGGAGGAGATCTGGAACTCGAGCCTCGCCTGCGCCCGGACGATGGCGGAGAAAGCGGGCGGGGCGGAGCGGATCGCGGCGATCGGCATCACCAACCAGCGCGAGACGATCGTCTTCTGGTCGCGGCGGAGCGGGGAGGCGCTGGGGCCGGCGATCGTCTGGCAGGACCGGCGGACCGCCGATTTCTGCGCGAAACTGAAGGAGAAGGGGGAGGAACCGGCGCTTCAGGCGAAGACGGGGCTGCTGCTCGATCCCTATTTCTCGGGAAGCAAGATCGCCTGGGCGCTCGAGCATATGCCGGCGCTCCGCGAAGCCGGAGACGATCTCTGCGTCGGGACGGTCGAAAGCTGGCTCGTCTTCAAGCTGACCGGGGGCCTGCACGTCTCCGACGCGACCAACGCCTCGCGCAGCGCGCTGATGGATGTGCATGAAGGGCGCTGGGACGAAGGGCTCACCGACCTGTTCGGCGTGCCCGCGGGCGCGCTCCCCGAGATTGTCGATTGCGCGGGGCGCTATGGCGAAACGGCGCCCGAAACGTTCGGCCGCGCGATCCCGATCACCGGCATGGCCGGCGACCAACAGGCGGCGGCGATCGGCCAGGCCTGCCTTTCGCCCGGCGACACCAAGGGCACCTACGGCACCGGCGCCTTCGTGTTGACCAACCTGGGCGCGGCCGCGCCGGTCTCGCGCAATCGGCTGCTGACGACAATCGCCTGGCAGCTCGGGGGGGTACGCGCGTACGCGCTCGAAGGCTCGGTGTTCGTCGCCGGCAGCCTGATCCAGTGGCTCAGGGACGGATTGGGCCTGCTCGGCACCTCGGCGCAAAGCGAAGAGCTGGCCCGCTCGGTGGCGGATTCGGGCGGCGTCACCCTGGTGCCGGCCTTGTCGGGGCTCGGCGCGCCGCACTGGGCGCCGGAGGCGCGCGCCGCGATCTCGGGGCTGAGCTTCGCCAGCGGACGCGCCCATATCGTCCGCGCCGGGCTCGAGGCGATGGCGCACCAGACCCACGACCTCATGGCCGCCTTCGCCGCCGACGGCGCCGAATGGCAATGCCTCAAGGTCGACGGCGGGATGAGCGCCAACGACTGGCTGGCGCAGGATCTCGCCGACATGCTCGACCTTCCGGTCGAGCGGCCGGCCTTCGTCGAGACGACGGCCTTGGGCGCGGCGATGCTGGCCGGCGTCGGCGCCGGGCTGTTCGCCTCGCTCGAGGAAGCGGCGGCGATGCGGGGGCCGGTCGAGCGGTTTGCGCCCGCAATGGACGAGGGCGTCCGCGCGGCGCGGCTCAAAGCCTGGAAGCGCGCGGTGGCGGCGGTGCTCTCCCCCTGATGTCCCGGATCAAGTCCGGGATGACATGGATTGATCCTCCGACGTGGGAGCGGGCCAGCTGTCGTCGATCATCCGGATGATCGCGGAGAAGTCCTTGGCCGAACCGCCGAGGTCCGAAAAGCGGGCGTAGAGCTCCTCGGCCGCCGCGCCCATCGGCGTGTAGGCGTCGACGCTCTGCGCCGCCTCCATCGCGAGCCTCAAGTCCTTAAGCATCAGGGCCGCCGCGAAGCCGCCTTCATAGTCGCGGTCGGCGGGCGTTTCCGGGCCGACGCCCGGAACCGGGCAATAGCTCGTCATCGACCAACATTGGCCCGAGGCCTTGGAGGAGATGTCGAAGAAGGTCTGCAGATCGAGGCCGAGCTTCTTTGCCATGACGAAGGTCTCGCAGGTCGCCGCCATCGAGGCGCCGAGCAGCATGTTGTTGCAGATCTTGGCGGCCTGGCCGGCACCGGCACCGCCAGCGTGGATCACCGCATTGCCCATCGCTTCGAGGATCGGCCGAGCGCGTTCGAACCCGTCGTCCGAGCCGCCGACCATG
>DASQFO010000310.1:0-4529 GCA_035633095.1 Allosphingosinicella sp.
ACGGCCACTCGCTGGTCGTCGATCCGTGGGGCGAGGTGCTCCTCGACATGGGCGGGGAGGCGCCCGGGCTGGGCTTTGCCGACGTGGATCCGGGCGCGGTCGAGGAGGTTCGCGGCCGGCTCCCCGCGATCTGGCACCGCCGCCCGATCCCGCCGCCCGAGCATGTCCGCGGGGACAGTCCCTAATGATCATCTTCGATCTCAAATGCGAGCCCCACGGCCATGTCTTCGAAGCCTGGTTCGGCTCGAGTGAGGATTATAAGGCGCAGCGGACGCGGGGCCTCGTCGCCTGTCCGATCTGCGGCGCGGCCGAGGTCGAAAAGGCGCCGATGGCGCCCAAGGTCGGCGCTAAGGCCGGTCACTCGGGGGAGGTGCCGCCCGAAGCGGTGAAGGCGGCGCTGTCCGACCTCGCGGCGGCGCAGAAGAAGATGCTCGAGACGAGCGAGCATGTCGGGGATCGCTTTCCCGAGGAAGCCCGCGCCATTCATTTGGGCGACGCCGAGGCGCGCGCCATCCACGGCCGCGCCAGCCCGGCCGACGCCGACTCGTTGCGCGACGAAGGTGTCCCGATCGCGCCCTTGCCCTTCCCGGTGCGCGAGCCTGGCGAGGAGAATTGACCGGCTTTATTGGCGGTCGCGCGTTTCGTTGCAATAACGACCTCAAACAGATTGGTGGCGGGCCAGTCGTTAACATGGTAATTCTATCAAACGTGCCGCCAATTTGGAGGACAGGACCTGATGTTCGGTCTCATCGGACTTCTCACTCCCAGGCTGGGCGCGACCCTCGCCAAGGTCGTGGTCTATGGCGGCCTCGTGCTGCTCGTTCTCCTGGCCCTCTGGTATTACGGCCACACCCGCTACGAGCGGGGCGTCCGCGATACCGACGCCAAATGGGTGGAAGCCGGGCGCAGGCTTCAGGCGGCAGCGGCCCGCTCGGCAACCAAGGCGGACGACGCGGCGGCGGCAAGAGCGGCCGAGCACGACGCCCGGGTCATAGTTGAACGGAGGGAAATCGAGCATGCGCAAGCTAACAATGCTAGCACTTTCGACGTGCTTTTTAGGTAGTGCGGCCTGCGAGACCACGCGGACGGTTGTCCCCCTGAGGCCGGACCTGACCAACCCCGAACGCTTCGTCTGCGAACCCGCGGGCGAGCGCCCCCATATCCCCCCGGAGCACGTCATCGACTGGTCCCGCGTGACGACCGTTCCGCAGGCCCATGCCGCGCACGACGCCTATGTCGCTTCGATACGATCGCGGGAGGGGCTCATCACCGGATACATCGTCGCGATCGAGGGCAAGCTCTTCGCCTGCTCGAACAACGCGGCGTGGCTGCGCGAGTTCTACGCGCGCCTGCCGGCGCCCCCGCCGAACTGAGGTCCCGGCCCGGCGAGCCTTGACCGGCGCGACGCGGAAACACTAGGGAATTGCGCCACGGCCCCGTAGCTCAGCAGGATAGAGCGAGTGATTCCTAATCACTAGGCCACAGGTTCGAATCCTGTCGGGGTCACCAGCCTCCCTTGGCGAAATTGGCCGCCTCGTCTATTCGCCCCGCCGAAGGAGCGAATGATGTCAGACGGCGATTTGGTCGAGCCGCCCGCGAAGTTGGCGGTGCCCGATGAAGTGAAGGAAGCGGTCAGGACGCTGATCCGCTGGGCCGGCGACGATCCGGACCGCGAGGGCCTGCGCGACACCCCGGCCCGGGTCGCGCGCGCCTGGAAGGAATATGCGCGCGGCTATGGCGAGGATCCGGCGCACCATCTCAGCCGCACCTTCGAGGAAGTCGGCGGCTATGACGAGATCGTCCTCCTGAAGGACATTCCGTTCCAGTCGCATTGCGAGCATCATCTCGCGCCGATCATCGGCAAGGCGGCGATCGCCTATTTGCCGAACGACCGCGTCGTCGGCATCTCCAAGCTGGCCCGGGTGCTGCACGGCTTCGCGCGCCGGCTGCAGGTGCAGGAGCGGCTGACCGCGCAGGTCGCCGACACGATCTGGGAGCATCTGAAGCCGCAAGGCGTGGCGGTGGTGATCGAGGCGAGCCACGCCTGCATGAGCGCGCGCGGCGTCGCGACGCCCGGCGTGATGATGACCACCAGCCGGATGATGGGCGTGTTCCGCGAGGACGAGCGCAGCCGCCGCGAGGTGCTGGCGCTGATGGGCTATTGATGCGGGCGCCGGCCTTTCTTCTTCTGTTGCTCGCCGGGTGCGGTGAGGGCGGTCTGGTCGGCGAAAATCGCGGCGTCACCGCGAACCAGATCGAGCGGCTGTCGACGCCCGAAATCGAGGTCGCCGACCCGCAGGCGCCGGCGCGGCCCCAGCCCCTCAAGATTGCCGACCTTGCCCGCGCGCAAATGCCGGTGCCGGATTGCGCTTTCGGCCGCAATGGACGGATGCTGCTTGCCGCGACGTCGGGCGATGCGATCGCCCGGATCAACAATCGGCTCCTCCATTTCACCCACGACGCCCCGGTCGGCCCCAGCGGGGGCTTCTTCGAGGATCGCCAGCTCAGCGTCAGCGTCGGGCGGACGAGCGCGACGAGCGCCGATTCCGGGCGGTGGCCCGCGCGCATCGTGATCACCAACCGGCGCGCCGAGGCCCAGATCGAATTGGACGGCGTCTGGCGCTGCGGCTTCTGATCGCGCAATAGCCGCAGGGAGTTGGGAGATCGATGTGACTCGGCCGGGACGGGCTCAGGAGAAGACGCCGCTCAGGCGGGTGGTGATGGCGAGCCTGATCGGCACGACCATCGAATGGTACGATTTCTTCCTGTACGGCTCGGCGGCGGCTCTGGTGTTCAACCGCCTGTTCTTCCCTCAGTTCGACCCGATGACCGGCACCTTGCTGGCGTTCGCGACTTACGCCGTCGGCTTCGTCGCGCGCCCCGTCGGCGGCATCGTCTTCGGCCATTATGGCGACCGGGTCGGGCGCAAGCGCCTGCTGATGCTGAGCCTCGTCCTGATGGGCGTCGCGACCGTGCTGATCGGCCTGCTGCCGACCTATGCGCAGATCGGCATCTGGGCGCCGGCCGCTTTGATCGTCTTGCGCCTCGTCCAGGGTTTCGCGGTCGGCGGCGAGTGGGGCGGCGCCGTCCTGATGGCGGCCGAGCATGGCGATGCCGCGCGCCGCGGCTTCTGGGCGAGCTGGCCGCAGGCTGGCGTCGCCGCGGGTAATCTGCTCGCCGCCGGCGTGCTGGCGCTGCTCGCGGGGCTGCAGGACGAGGCCGATTTCCTCGCCTGGGGCTGGCGCGTGCCGTTCGTGCTGTCGTTCGTGCTCCTGGTGGTGGGCTGGTACATCCGCAACCGGGTGAGCGAGAGCCACACTTTCGAGTCCGCGCTCGCCGAGGCGGGCACGCCGCCGAAGATGCCCGCGCTCGAAGTGTTCCGCGAGCGGCCGAGGGCTGTCGTGCTCGGCATGGGCCTCCGGGTGGGCGAGAACATTTCCTATTACATCCTCACCGTCTTTTCGCTGACCTTCCTGGTCGACGTCGCCGCGGAAAGCCGCAGCCTCGCCCTCAACGCGCTGCTGATCGGCGCGGCGGTGCAATTCTTCGCGATTCCGACGTTCGCCTTCCTGTCGGACCGGATCGGCCGGCGCCCGGTCTACGCTTTCGGCGGCTTCGCTTTGGCGGCGTGGAGCTTCGCCTTGTTCCCGCTGCTGGCGAGCGGCGACAAGGTTTCGATCATCCTCGCGCTCGTCGTCGGCCTCGTCCTCCACGGCGCGATGTACGGACCGCAGGCGGCGATGATCACCGAATTGTTCCCGACCCGGATCCGCTATTCGGGCGCGTCGATCGCCTATCAGCTGACCGCGATCTTCGGCGGATCGCTCGCGCCGATCATCGCCCTTTGGCTCTACGGGAGATACGATTCGGCGCTGCCGGTCGCACTCTATGTCGGCACCGCCTGCGCGATCAGCGGCGCCTCCGCGCTGCTCGCGCGCGAGACCAAGGGCGTGGAGCTTTCGGAGATTCGCTAGGGCCTGTCGCCCCAGTGGCGGAGCAGGTTCGCCTGGACGAGCTGAAGGCGGGTGAAATTCTCGGGCTTCATGCCGAGACCCTCGAGCGCCGCGACCTCGTTCAGCTCGTAGAGCAATTCGCGGCGGAACTTGTCGGCGACGCGGCTCTGGATGAAGGTGATCGCGACCAGCCGCTCGCCCTTCGTCACCGGCTCGACCTCGTGGAGCATGTCGGACGGATAGACGATCGCCGTCCCCGCCTCGCCCTTGAAGCGCAGGTCGCGCGATCCGAGCTGGATGCGAAGCGCGCCGCCCTCATAGGTCTTGGGGTCGTTTAGGAAGATGGTGCAGGAGAGGTCCGAGCGGACGGCCAGGTCGCCCAATTGCAGGAAGGCGGCGTCGGCATGGGCGCCGTAGCGCATGTCGGGCGTGTAGCGGGTCATCATCGGCGGCAGCATCGCCACCGGAAAGGCGAAGTTGCGGAAATCCTCGTGCGCCAGCATCGCCTGCATCAGGATTTGCGACGACTTCTGATAGGCCGCCTCGTCGTGCAGCTGGAGGTTTTGCTTCACCTTC
>DASQFO010000311.1:0-1731 GCA_035633095.1 Allosphingosinicella sp.
CGAACGGTGAAAGGTATTCCAGCTACTCGGCCGCCTCGCTGAGGCCCGCGTCGGTCGTTTCGGCTTCGATTTCGGCCGCTTTGGCTTCGACCAGGGCGACGATGTGGTCGAGCATAGCCGCGCTCTCGACGTGATGGTCGGTCACCCCTGAGAGATAGACCATGTGCTTGCCCGCGCCGCCGCCGGTGATGCCGATATCGGTCTCGCGCGCCTCGCCGGGGCCGTTGACGACGCAGCCGAGCACCGAGAGCGACATCGGTGTGCGGATGTGCGCGAGCCTTTCCTCGAGCGCCTCGACGGTGCGGATCACGTCGAAGCCCTGCCGCGCGCAACTCGGGCAGGAAATGACGCGCACGCCGCGGTTGCGGATGCCGAGGCCCTTCAGGATCTCGAAGCCGGCGCGGACCTCTTCCTCGGGCTCGGCGGAGAGCGAGACCCGGATGGTGTCGCCGATCCCGGCCCAGAGCAGGGCGCCGATGCCGATCGCGCTCTTCACGGTGCCGGCGCGCAAGGCGCCGGCTTCGGTGATGCCGAGGTGAAGCGGGCAATCGACCGCGCCCGCGAGCTGCTGATAGGCGGCCACGGCGAGGAAGACGTCGGACGACTTCACCGCCACCTTATACTCGCGGAAGTCATGATCCTCGAGGATGCGGATATGATCGAGCGCGCTTTCGACCAGGGCCTCGGGGCAGGGCTCGCCGTATTTTTCCAACAGGTCGCGCTCGAGGCTGCCGGCATTGACCCCGATCCGCATCGAGCAGCCGTTCGCCTTGGCCGCGTTGACGACCTCGCGCACCCGCTCTTCCGAGCCGATATTGCCGGGATTGATCCTGAGGCACGCCGCCCCGGCATCCGCCGCCTCGAGCGCGCGCTTGTAGTGAAAGTGGATGTCGGCGACGATCGGCACGGCAACGGCGCGGACGATTTCTCTCAGCGCCGCGGTCGACTCCGCGTCGGGGCAGGAGACGCGGACGATGTCGGCGCCCGCCTCCTCGCAACGGCGGATCTGGTCGACGGTGGCCTTGACGTCCGCGGTCGCCGTATTGGTCATGGTCTGCACGC
This sequence comes from Allosphingosinicella sp., assembly GCA_035633095.1. Classification (GTDB taxonomy): domain Bacteria; phylum Pseudomonadota; class Alphaproteobacteria; order Sphingomonadales; family Sphingomonadaceae; genus Allosphingosinicella. Next base: position 1,063 of record DASQFO010000311.1, read on the forward strand.
TGACCGGCGCGTCGCCGCCGACCGGCACGTTGCCGACCATGATCTGCCGCGACCTGCGCCGCTCTATGTCTCGCCAGGGCCTTACCGACATGGCCGCCATATAGGCCGTTCGGCGCGGGAGACCAAGGAGCAGCCGCGTGCGAACGGGGACAGTTGCTGGCAAGTGTCCCCTCGTCTGCTATGGGCGGCGGCGATCGAGGAGGGGAGAGGATGCGTTTCCTGCCGCTGCTGCTTGGAGCCCTGCTGATGACCGCCAACGCTTCCGCCGCCCAGCCCGCGCCTGATCAGCCGAGGCCCGCCTGGCGCCTGGTCATCCATGGCGGCGCCGGAATCATCGAGCGGTCGCGGCTGTCGGCCGCCGAAGACGCCGCGATCCGCGCCGCGCTCAACCAGGCGCTCGAGGCGGGCTCCGCGGTCCTCGCGCGCGGCGGTTCGGCGCTCGACGCGGTCGAAGCCGCGGTCCGCGTGCTCGAGGACGACCCCCATTTCAACGCCGGCCGCGGCTCGGTCTTCACGTATCAGGGCACGATCGAGATGGACGCCTCGATCATGGACGGCAGGAACAGGAACGCCGGCGCGGTCACCGGGGTGACCGCCACTCGCAACCCGATCAGCCTCGCCCGCCGGGTGATGGAGGTGAGCCCTCACGTTTTCCTCAGCCGCGAAGGC
>DASQFO010000312.1:0-6873 GCA_035633095.1 Allosphingosinicella sp.
CCCCTCCCGGGACAGCCCTTCCTCGGCTGTCCCTATGTGTCCGCGCTAATCGGCCACATCTCGACGCAGACGAACTTGCGGCCGAGCTTGCCGTCGCGAAACGCGACGGTGCCGTCGGTCAGCGCGAACAAGGTATGATCCTTGCCGATGCCGACATTTTGGCCCGGATAATATTTGGTGCCGCGCTGGCGCACGATGATGTTGCCGCCGGTGACGCGCTCGCCGCCGAACTTCTTGACGCCGAGGCGCTTCGATTGGGAGTCGCGGCCGTTGCGCGACGATCCGCCTGCTTTCTTATGTGCCATCGTTCTTCTCTAGCTCTGAATCGGTTTACCCGGCCTTATCAGCGGCCGGCTTCTTTGTCGACTTCTTGGGCGCGGCGGCCTTCGGGGCGGCCTTGGTCGCGGCGGCCTTTACGGGCGCCTCGGGCTTCGGCTTGGCCTCCGCCTTCGCCGGCTTCTCGCTCGCCGGAGCTTCTTCCTTGGCCGCCTTCTTTTCGGCCTTCTTGCCGCCGATCGCGACGATCTTGAGGATCGTCAGCTGCTGGCGGTGACCGCGCTTGCGGCGGTAATTGTGGCGCCGCTTCTTCTTGAACACGGTGACCTTGTCGGCCTTGGCCTGGGCGATGATCTCGGCCGAGACGATGAGGCCGTCGGTCGATTTGAGGTCGCCGCCGTCGCCGGCGAGCAGGACGTCGTCGAGCGTCACCGTGTCGCCGGCATTGCCCGCGAGCTTCTCGACGACGATCTTGTCTCCGGCGGCGACGCGATACTGCTTGCCGCCCGTGCGCACGATAGCGAACATGGGCCTATCCAATAATCCAAATTGCAGAACGCGCGGAGACGCCTCCGCGCGCGAAGGATGGGCTGCTACAGAGCGAGGGGCGTGGTGTCAACCGGAGGGAGGAACGGGGACAGTCACTTTCACGCACGGCGGCTCGAGCTCTCGGCGCCGGCAGCTTGAAAGTGACTGTCCCCTCTAGTGCCGGCGCTCGCGGCGGAGCTTGTAGCGGCCCTTGTCAAACTCCTCGAACATGCCCGAAATGGCGGGGTGGTCGACCGGCTCGCCGGCACAATCGGGCAGCAAATTCTGCTGGCTGACATAGGCGATGTAGCTACTCTCGGCATTCTCGGCGAGCAGGTGGTAGAAAGGCTGGTCCTTGGCCGGACGCATTTCCTCGGGGATCGCCTCGTACCATTCGTCCGAATTGGCGAAAACCGGATCGACGTCGAAAACGACGCCGCGGAAATCGAACATGCGGTGCTTGACCACGTCGCCGATCGAAAAGCGGGCATGGGCGAGGAGCGGCGCCTTGGGCGGGCCGCCCCGGCGGCGGGGAATGGCGTCGGGCTGGGTCACGCCCCCCATGTAGGGCGTCGGGAGCAGGGCGGCAAGCGAGGCGGGTTGGCAAGCGCCCGGCGCTAAGCTAGAGCGCCCGGCTCATTCGACCGAGCCAGCCCTCAGCGGGCTATGCCTCATGCGGAGAGGTGCCGGAGTGGTCGATCGGGGCGGTCTCGAAAACCGTTGTGCCCGTAAGGGTACCGTGGGTTCGAATCCCACCCTCTCCGCCAGTTCCCGTTTCCCATCCGCAATCTCGCCGCTGTCGCGACGAAAAACTGTAACATTGACGTTGCAAGAGCGTCGCGGGCGATCCGCGCCCGGCGGGGGCGCATGGCGCACGAGGTCGAACTCAAATTCGACGTGGAGCCGGGCGACGTTGCGCTGATCCGCGGCGCACCGGCGCTGGCCGCGGCGGCGTTCGAGGAACAGGCGCACGACACGATCTATTTCGACACCAAAGACGGCGCCTTGCGGCGGTCGGGCTTTTCGGTCCGCGTGCGGCGGTCGGGCGACCTTTATGTCCAGACCGTCAAGCGCAAGCGCGGGAGCTCGGCCGGCTTGTTCGTCCGGCAGGAGTGGGAGGCTGAGGTCGCCGGATTCAAGCTCGACCGCAAGGCCCTGAAGTCTCCGGCGCTCTACAAGCTGCTCGACGCGATCGGGCCCAAGGCGCTCATACCGCTGATCCGATCCCGCTTCCGGCGCACGTCATGGCAGATCGACCATGAAGGCAGCCGGATCGAGGTCGTGCTCGACGAAGGGAATGTGGCGAGCGGCAAGGAAGAGGCGCCGCTGTGCGAGCTCGAGCTGGAGCTGAAGGAGGGCAAGCCGCGCGCTTTGTTCGATCTCGCGGGGCAAATCGGCGGCGCCGCGCCTCTGCGCATCGGCGTCCTCACCAAAGCGGAACGCGGCTACGCTCTTGCCGAGAGCCGACTGGGGCGCGCGGCGAAAGCGGAGCCGGTCGATCTCGCGGCGCCGGTGAGCGAGGCCGACGCGTTCCGCGCCGCCGCCCACGCCTGCCTTCGCCACTACCGGCTCAACGAGATCGTCCTGCTCGGCGGCGCCGACGCCGATTCGCTTCATCAGGCGCGGATCGCGCTCCGCCGCCTGCGTTCGGCCTTCTCGCTGTTCCGGCCCACCGCGGCCGGCAAAGACTTTCGGCAATTGCGCGAGGAGCTCGGCTGGCTCGCCGGGCAATTCGGCGACGCCCGCAATCTCGACGTGCTGCTCGGCGGCGAATCGGCGCTGCCCGACGGGGATCCGTTGCGCCCCCGTCTCCTCAAGGCGCGCGCCAAAGCCTATGATCGGGTCGGCGCGGCGCTCGGCTCGGAACGCGCGCGCTCGCTCGTGCTGCGGCTGACCTGGTGGATCGAGATGGGCGCGTGGCGCTTTCGGGAACGCGCCGCGCGGGATGTCGCCGCGCTCGCCGTCCACAGCCTCGAACGGCAATGGCGCCGGATTCGCCGCCGCTCGGTGAAGCTCGAAAAGCTCGACGCGACGGCGCGGCATCAGCTGCGGATCGACGTCAAGAAGCTGCGTTATGCCGCCGAGTTCCTCGCCGGCCTTTGGGCCAAGAAGGCCGATCTGGGACGGCGCAACCGCTTCATCGCCGCCTTGAAGGAGGTCCAGGAAGAACTCGGCGACCTGAACGACGCCGAGGCCGCCGAGGCGTTGACCGCCCGGCTCGCGCCCGGCCTTCGGGGCAGCGCCGACCGGATCAGGCAGCGCGCGCTGGCCGCCGAAGGGGCCGGCGCGGCAGAGGCCGCGCTCAACCGGGCGTCCGCCGCCGCCGGTTACTGGCTTTAGGGACCCTAGGCCGGACCCTCAGGAAAGCCGCAACGCCTCTTCGGCCGAGATTGCGCCGCCGCATACCGCCGCCCGCGCCGCGCCGGCAAGGTTGGGGCGGTCGCGAAACGCGTGGCTGGCGATCACGGCCTCGTCGCCGCCGTTGATCAGCCGCCGCATGTCCATGTCGATCGAGATCGCCTCGAACAATCCGATCCGGCCCCTGTGGCCCTGGTGGTCGCAGCCGGCGCATCCCGGCGCTTCATAGACCACCGCGCCGACGTCGAAGCCGAGCCGCGCCGTGACGCCGGCCGGCGCCTGCACGAGCCGGCGGCAGTCCGGGCAGAGACGCTGGACCAGCCGCTGCGCCAGAACCACGCGGAGCGTCGACGCGATCAGGAACGATTCGACCTTCATGCCCTTGAGCCGCGTGATCGCGGCAACCGCATCGCCGGCGTTGACCACGGCGAGGACCAGCGCCCCGTCGAGCGCGGCCTGAACCGCCATCTCCGCGGTTTCGCGGTCGCGGACTTCGCCGGCGATGAACGCGTCCGGACGAAGCGTGAGGGCCGCCTGGAGGGTCGTTGCCCTGCCCGAGCGGGGCGGACCGGCGGCGAGCACGATGCCGCTGGGCGCGGCCAGGGCATCGCGGAAGATGGCGTCGACGCCTTCGCTCATCCCCAGCAGCCTTCCGGCGGCCGGGATTTCGCGGCTGCGATCGAAACCCCTGGAACCGTGGAGCGCGGCGGCCATGTGTCCGTACTATGCGGACAATGTGACTCGCCGATTGCGGTTTTGTGACCGCCCTAGAAGTGAACCGTGACGCCCAGGCTGAAGCTCTGGCCTACGCGATAGGAATTGATGTCGGTGCGGTTGCCGCCGACGCTCTGGAATTCCTCGTAATCCTGGCCGGTGAGGTTGCGCGCCTCGAACTTGAACTCGGTGCGCACGCCCAGGATCGGCACTTCCTGCCTGAGCACGAAATCGAGGCGCAGGCCGGGCCGCTCGATGAAGTCGGGCTGGCTCAACAGCCCCTGGATCGGGCCGCGATTGGTGACTCGCTCGCTTGCATAGCTGACCAATATGGTCGCCTGCGACAGGCTCTCGGTGTCCTCGATGCCGAGCTGGAGGTTAGCGAGATGGTCGGACTGGCCGGTCAGCGGCGCGCCGTCGCGGAACAGGAGGTTGGCGGCGACGGGTTGCAGATCCGGCCCGATGATGGTGGAATTGTCGGCCCTGATCTCGGACTGGGTGTAGGTGTAGTTGCCGATGATCAAGAGCCGGCGGGTCGCGAAGAAGCTGCCGCCGAGGCTGGCGAGCGGGAGATGCGCCTGCACCTCGACCTCGGCGCCGTAGAGCGTCGCCCGCGGCGCGTTGGCGAAGCCGGTACGCAGCTGGCCGCCACCGGCGAAGAAGGCGGCCGCCTCGATCGGATTGTCGATCCTCTTGTAGAAGCCCGCGACCGACAGCCGCTGCTGGCGCGCGAAATACCATTCGAAGCGGCCCTCGAAGTTGAGCAGCTCGCTGTCGGTCAGGAACGGGTTGCCGGTGAACTCGCGGTCGGATTCGAAATCCTGGTAGATTTGCGGCGCAAGCTCGCGGAACTGCGGCCGGGCGATGGTCTTGGAAGCGTGCAGCCGGAACTGCATGTCCGGGACGAAGTTCCAGGTGACTGTGGCCGCCGGCAGCCAATAGGTGTTGGCGATCCGGGTGGAGCCGAGCGTGCTGCCGATCGGCTGCACGTTCTGGACGCCGTCTTCGTAGCGGACGCCGAAGGTGCCGCGCAATCCGTCGCTCGGCTCGACCTCGACCTGTGCGTAGCCGGCATGGACCAGGAGGTCCGCTTCGTAGGCGGCGGTGCCCTCGGCGCCCGACACGTCGCGAAGCTGGATGTTGAAGGTGTAGACGTTGAAATCGGAGAGCAGGAAATCGGGCCGCTCCTGCGCGACCGTGATCGGCAGCGCGCCGTCGGGGCTGAAATATTGGAACTGGAAGCGCGACGCGGTGCGGTCGGTCCGGGTGTAATTGTAACCGGCCGAGACCGTGATCGGAGTTCCGCCTTCGAACCGGTAGCCGAGGTCGAGACCGCCGGCATAGACCGTCTCGTCGAGGTCGCTGAACGCGATATTGGCGAACTGGCCGGCCGACGCGAGGTTGTTGACATAATCGTCGACGTCGCCGGGACCGGTCGTCGCCGGATTGTTGTCGCCCAGATAGAAATATCCGATCCCGCGCTCGTAGGGCGATTCGCGCTGCGTATTGGCCCAGGTGCCGCGGATGTCGACGCTGAACTCGCCGAAGCGGAACTCGCCGACCAGCTGGGTGTCGATCAGCTGCCGCTCGAACCAGTAGGTGTTCTGCTCGATCAGCGAGGGCGGCAGCGCGGGATCCTGGTCGGAGACGTTGCGGTTGAAGCCGGCGGCGAGGCGGCCCTGCTTCAGCGTGTCGCGGATGTAGAGGTTGGTCCAGCGGATCCTGTGCTCGCCGAACTCGGCGCCGAGGCCAAGGAGGCCGTTGACGATGATCCTGTTGTCGGTGGTGACGGTCTGGAAATTGGTCTGCGGCGTGCCGTCGAGGCCGGGATCGAGCGAGGTCTGCTGGATCGCGTCGCGCGAGCGCCACGTATTGTTATAGCCGGCCGCGACGATGAACCCGATCCGGCCGCCGCTGATCTCGGTCGAGGCGCCGCCGCTGAATTCGCCCGAGACATTGGCGGGCGTCTCGCTCATGCGCTGCAGGAGCGTGGTATCCGCGTTGAGCAGGCTGGCGGCGAAGTCGCGCCGCTGGGCGCCCGTCGTGCCGGCGAACGTACCGGCCTCCATGACCGCGCGCAGCGGAGCCGGGAAATCACGCGCGCCGTTGTCGAAACCCAGGAAGTCCCTGCGCGAGCCGAAATAGGAATAACCGAGGTTGAAGGTCGTCTCGGTATCGCCCGATATGCTCGCGCCGACATCGAGGAAGGCCTCGCGCGGCACCGCGGGCGTGGTCAAGTTGATGACGCCGCCGCCGAACTCACCGGGATAATTGACCGAATAGCTCTTCTGGACGAGCGAGCTGGCGATGACCCCGGTCGGGAAGATGTCGAGCGGCACCACCCGGCGCAGCGGCTCGGGGCTGGGTAGCGGCGAACCGTTGAGCAGCGCCAGCGAGTAGCGGTCGCCGAGGCCGCGCACGAAAACGAAGCCGTTGCCGACCACCGACAGGCCGGTCACGCGGCGCAGCGCGCCGGCAATGTCGCCTTCGCCGGTGCGAGCGATGTCCTCGCTCGACAGGATCGAGACGACCTGCGGCGTCTGCCGCACGACGTTGGGGGAGCGCGTGCCCCGGACGACGATGTCGCCGCCCGGCGCGGAGACTTCGATCTCCTCATCCGGCGCGTCGGCGGGAGCCGTCGTCTCCGCCGGCGGGGCTGTCGCGGCTTCGGGCGCCGGTTGCGGAGCCTGGGCGACGGCGGTCGCGGGCGCGACCAGCGCCGTCGTGAAGAGCAGGCCCGCAAGTTTGATCGAATGTTTCATACGTCCCCCCGTCGGTGCGAAAATCGTCACGGGCGGCGTCAGAAGATCGGAACGGTCACGCAGGTGGCGCTGGCTGCCCCGAAGCCCACGTAGGAGGAGTTGCAGGTCCAGCCGGTATACCAGGTGTCGGCCGCGTTCTGCACCGCGCCGATATAGGCCACCGCGGTCAGCCGGTTGGGCGCGGTCGCGTTGACCGTGGCGTGCGGATCGGCGTTGAACGTCGTCGGATCGGTCG
>DASQFO010000313.1:0-9240 GCA_035633095.1 Allosphingosinicella sp.
CCCGGCGGCCTCGCCCGCCCCGGCAGCCGCGCCGGCGGCCGTGCCCGCCCCGGCGGCCGCGCCGGCGCCCGACAACAGCCCGCACGGACGGCTCCACCGCCTGTTCCACGACAGCGACGAGGCGAATCTCCGCCGCAACCCGATCTCCGGCATGTTCCGCGGCGACTATCGCTACGCCGCCCATCTCGGCGACTATATCACCGACGAATATTTCGCCGCCGAGCGCGCGGCGGCCGAAGCGGATCTCGCCGCTTTGGGGACGATCGACCGCGCCGCGTTGAACCCGACCGACCGGCTCGCCTACGACGTGTTCAAATATCAGACAGAGAACGGCCTCATCGATCTCCAGCCCGACATGCTGGCGCTGACCGCGGTCCGCCCGATCAACCACTTCAGCGGCTTCCACACTTTCTATCCGGTCTTCGCCTCGGGCCGCGGGCCGGCGCCGTTCCGCAATGTCGAGGATTATGACAACAACGTCGCGCGCCACCGCGAGTTCGTCATCGGCCTCGACCGCGCCATCGTCCGCTTCCGCCAGGGCCTCGCTTCGGGCGTGGTCGAAACCAAGCTGACCATCCGCAACGTGATCGGCCAGCTCGACACCCAGCTCGCGCCCGCGCCCGACGCTTCGCCTTATTACGGCCCCTCCCAGAACTTCCCCGAAGCGATCCCCGAGGCCGAGCGGGTGCGGCTGCGGGCCGAGCTTCTCGCCGTCATCCGCGACGGCATCAATCCCGCCTATCGCCGATTGCGCGATTTCCTGCAGAACGAGTATCTGCCCCACGCCCGCGACGGCGCCGGCCTGGTCCACATGCGCGGCGGCGAGCGCCTCTACCAGCGCCGCATCCAGGACACGACGACGCTGCCGCTCACCGCCGACGGGGTCCACGATCTCGGCGTCAGCGAAGTCGCCCGCATCCGCGGCGAGATGGACGCGATCCGGCAAAGGACCGGCTTCACCGGCACGCTTCCCGAATTCTTCAACTTCATCCGCACCGACCGCCGGTTCGAGCCGCAGAGCCGCGAATGGCTGCGCGACCGCTATTACGAGATCGGACGCCGGGTCGACGCGCGCATCCGTGAGATCTTCTCGACCATCCCGCGCACCCGGCTCGAGATCCGCGAGGTCGAGGCCTTCCGCGAGAGGAACGAAGCCGGCGGCTCCTACCAGGACGGCACCGCCGACGGCACCCGGCCGGGCGTCTTCTACTACAACGCCTACGATCTGCCGTCGCGGCGCACCTCCGGCATGGAGACGCTCTATTTGCACGAAGGCTCGCCCGGCCACCATTTCCAGATCAGCCTGGCCAACGAGAATACCGAGCTGCCGAGCTTCATGCGCTATGGCGGCAACACCGCCTTCGTCGAGGGCTGGGCGCTCTACGCCGAGACGCTCTGGGACGAGCTCGGCATGGAGACCGATCCCTATCAGCGTTTCGGCGGCCTGAACGACGAGATGCTGCGCGCGATGCGGCTCGTCGTCGACACCGGCATCCACGCCAAGGGTTGGACGCGCGAGCAGGCGATCCGCTACATGCTCGACAATAGCGGGATGAGCGAGACCGAGGTCACCGCCGAGGTCGAGCGCTACATCGCCATTCCGGGCCAGGCGCTCGCCTACAAGGTCGGCCAGCTCAAGATTCTCGAGCTGCGCGCCCGCGCCGAAGCGGCGCTCGGCTCGCGCTTCGACCTTCGCGCCTTCCACGCCCAGGTTCTGATGACCGGCTCGCTGCCGCTGACCGTGCTCGAGCGCAAGATCGACGACTGGATCGCCAGCCAGCGCGCGGGCTGACCCGGACCGAGGTTCCATCTGGAGAAACGACGATGATCCGACGCGCTTTGCTGGCCGCCTTCCTCCTTTCGACCGGCACCGCCGCCATGGCGCAGGCAACCCAGGCGCCCGCGCCGGCCGCGGCGCCGGCCGAGGAAACGGTGAGCCAGCGCCTGCACCGGCTGTTCCGCGACAGCGACGAGGCCAACCTCAGGCGCAATCCGCTCTCGGCGATGTTCCGCGGCGACTATCGCTATGCCGACACGCTTGGTGACTTCGGCACCGACGCCTATTTCGCCGCCGAGAAGGCCGCGGCCGAGCAGGATCTGGCGGCGCTGGCGGCGATCGACCGGAATGCGCTCAACCCGACGGACCGCATTGCCTACGACGTGTTCAAATATCAGCGCGAGGACGATTTGCGCGACCTTCAGCCCGATTTGCTCGCGCTGACCGTGGTCCGGCCGATCAACCACTTCACCGGCTTCCACACTTTCTATCCGGCGTTCGCCTCGGGCCGCAGCGCGGCGCCGTTCCGCAACCTCGAGGATTATGAGAACAACCTCAAGCGCCACCGCGAGTTCGTTCAGGCGTTCGACCGGGTGATAGCCCGCTTCCGCCAGGGCCTCGCCTCGGGCGTGGTCGAGACCAAGCTCACCATCCGCAACGTCATCGGCCAGCTCGACACCCAGCTCGCCGCGCCGCCCGAGGAATCGCCCTATTACGGCCCGGTCCGGACCTTCCCCGACGCGGTGCCCGAAGCCGAGCGCGCGCGGCTCCGGCAGGCGCATCTCGAGATCATTCGCGACGGCATCTACCCCGCCTATCGCCGGCTGCGCGACTTCCTCCAGAACGACTATTTGCCGCATGCCCGCGAAGGCGCCGGCCTCGGTCACATGCGCGGCGGCGACCTGCTCTACCGCCGCCTCGTCCAGCAGAACACGACGCTGCCGCTGACCGCGGACGAGGTCCACGAGATCGGGCTGCGCGAGGTCGCGCGCAACCGCGCCGAGATGGAGGCGATCAAGACCCGCGTCGGCTTCACCGGCACGCTTGCCCAGTTCCTCGAGCATTTGCGCACCGACCCGCGCTTCGCGGCGCCGAACCGGGATTGGATGCGCGAGGGCTATTATGCGATCGGCCGCCGCGTCGACCAAAGGATCGGCGAGATCTTCTCCACTTTGCCGCGCGCCCGGCTCGAGATCCGCGAGGTCGAGGAATTCCGCGAGCGCAACGCGTCGACCGGCTCCTACCAGAACGGCACCCCGGACGGGTCGAGGCCGGGCATCTTCTACTACAATGCCTATGATCTTCCCTCGCGCCGCACCCACGGCATGGAGGCGCTCTATTTGCACGAGGGCGCCCCCGGCCACCATTTCCAGATCAGCCTCGCCAACGAGAACGAGGCGCTGCCCGCCTTCATGCGCTTCGGCGGCAACACCGCTTATGTCGAGGGCTGGGGCCTCTATGCCGAGACGCTTTGGGACGAGCTCGGCATGGAGACCGACCCCTATCAGCGCTTCGGCGGCCTCAACGCCGACCAGTATCGGGCGATCCGCCTCGTCGTCGACACCGGCATCCACGCCAAGGGTTGGACCCGCGAGCGGGCGATCCGCTACATGCTCGACAATAGCGGCGTCAGCGAGACCCAGGCCACGACCGAGGTCGAGCGCTATATCGCCAATCCGGGCCAGGCGCTCGCCTACAAGATCGGCCAGCTCAAGATCCTCGAGCTGCGCGCGCGCGCGGAAGCGGCGCTTGGGTCGCGCTTCGACCTGCGCGACTTCCACGCCCAGGTGCTGATGACCGGCGCATTGCCGCTCGCCGTGCTCGAGCGCAAGATCGACGACTGGATCGCCAGCCAGAGGAGATGACGCCAACAGGCGACGAAGGCCGGGATATGGCTTATCCCGGCGTAGGATGATGGGGCGTTCAGCGGACGTTGTCGCCACATTTTCTAAAGTCCGCGGATGACCGATCGATTTGCCATGGGAGGGCCTCTCGGCTTCTGGCTGGCGAGGCGGGCGACATGACGCAGCGTTTCTGTTCCCGCAGACAATTCCTGCTCGGCGCCGCCGTGTCGCCTGTTGTTTTGGCTGGGGTTGGCGTCTCATCGACTGCCCGCGCCGAACAGACCGTCCAAACAATAGCGGATCTCGCGCGGGTCACGCCTTCCGAAGGAAGCACGGTCGATCTCCTCGGCTATTACGAACCCGGAGACGGCGGCGGCGGGCAATTCCGCTGGGAAGGCGGTTCAACCGCCCCGCTAATCCAAGGCATGGTCGTTCAATCCCCGCGCGGGGCGGGGCGCTGGATCCGCGTCGATCAGGTCGAGGTAAATGACCGGATGGCTGGCGCGAAAGTCGATGGCGTCACCTATGACGATGCGGCTTATGCGGCGCTCGCGGCATACGTTGCGGCTTACCCGTGCCGGATAATCCGATTCCAGACTGGCCAGCGTCGGGTCTTGCCGCCCGGTCATGACCATACGCCGTTCCGAGTGCAGGACGTCGATAATCTCACCCTTGTCTTCCCCGATTGCGAGTTCCTGATCGGTGAAGACCAGACGGTCGGGACAAGCGCCTGCTTCGAGTTCAATTCATGCCGGCACGTCAAAACGATCGGCACTCCGAAATTCACCGGGAATCTCACGAATGCGTGGTTGACGTCCCACGGCACCTATACGGGAACGTGGGGGATGCAGTTCCTGGACGATTGCAGCTTCGCCGATGTTTCGGTGCACGGCCAAGGCATCGGTGGCACGATCAATTTCGACCGATTCCCACGGATTACCGTCGATGACAGCATGGGGGCCATCATAGCCGCACAGGGCTCGGGATACCGGGTCGGCGACCGGATCACGCTTCCGACCATCGGTGTCGCCGCCACAATCGGCGCAGCCTGGACGGTGCGGTCGGTAAATGGGGGTGGTGCGATCACCGGCTTGACCCTGGTCGACCGCGGCTTGTTCCCTCATGATCGGACTCGCACCGGGCTAAACATGGCAGACGTGGGCTTCGCGGTCGTCGGGGGAAGCGGCAGCGGTGCGAAAATCCTTCCCTATATGGCCGATTATGACGCCGTGCATCTTCAGAACAAGTCGCGCTCGGTCCGGTGCCGCGCGAGAGCGGTAACCTGCTACTACGGGCTGCACTGGATCTACGGAGTCGACGACAGCGAATTCTCGATCGACGCCGACTTCGTTTATCGCGCCTTTACCTGCTACGGCGGCAATTGGCGTAACCGCGGAACGATCCGCCAGAGGAATACGGTGGGCGACAGTTTCGCCGGCGGCTCCGCGCTCGGTCTCGGCTACGACATGACCGTGACCCTGATCCAGCTCCCAACTACCTCCACGACCTTCTGGCATGAGGGAAGCCAGTGCAGGATTTCGTTCGCATCCGGGATGCCCGCCAAGTGCTCGCTCGATCTCACTCTGGTGGTCGATGTTGACGACTCCGCCAACCATTTCGGCTCGCTGTTCGAGGTGGACAAGCAGGCCCTCGATGGCTCGGACGTCACTTACCCGCGCGGTCATGTGGGCAATTTCAGGATTGCGGGGCGGGTGAGGGGAAAGGGCCGCGGGGACAGCGGATTGGGTGCGAATGTCATTATCGGGACCAACTTCAACGTTCCAGGGACGGCCTGGGCGGGCGAAAGGCTTAGCTGGCAGTTCAGGGACGGTTTCGAGTCCCGGGGCGGCGGCGGCATCGCAATCGACGCCAACTCGATCGAACGCCTGCAGATCGGCAGGATTGCGATGGACGGGGTGTTCACCGTCGATCCCCACGCCAACGGTGCGCGCCTGCCCCTCGGCGCTGCGGTGACAATCGACCCCGGGGCAAACATCAGGCGTGCGGCGATCCTTGCTTCTGGCGCCCAGCCGTAAACGGCAGGCTCAGCGGTTCCGCTCCAGCGACTCGGCGATCAGCCGGCGGCTGTTGTCGATACCGTAGAGCGCGACGAAGCTGCCCATGCGCGGGCCCTGGCTCGACCCCAGGAGTGTTTCGTAAAGCGCCTTGAACCAGTCCCGCAGCGCGTCCTTGCCGAAATGCGCCTTGCCGACTTCGTAAATCTCGGCCTGAATGACTTCGCCCGTCGCATCCGCCGGCATGGCCGCGAGGCGCGCGTCCAGGTCCGCGAGGGCATCGCTCTCTTTGGCGTCGGGTGGGCGCCGCCTGAGAGTCGGCGCCACGAAATCACAACCATAAGCGACGGCAAGCCCGATCAATTCGTCGAGCTCGGGCGCGCTCTCCGGCGACGCGCCGGGCGCGTAGCGGCTGACGAACCCCCAGACGGTGTCGCGATCGCCCACGCCCGGCAGGCTTACCAGGTTGAGCAGCAGGCCGAAGCTGACCGGTATCTGGCCCTCGGGCACCTTGCCGTCGTGGACGTGGTGGACGGGATTTCCGAGCCGCTGTTCGATCGATTGGCTCGGATAATTGCCACGGAACTGCCAGTAATCGTCGACCGCGCGCGGGATCACGCCAAGGTGCAGCGACTTGGCCCGCCGCGGCTCGCGATAGATGAAGAAGGCCAGGCTCTCCTTGGTTCCGTAGGTCAGCCATTGCTCGATCGAAAGGCCGTTGCCCTTGGACTTGGAGATTTTCTCCCCCTTCTCGTCGAGGAACATCTCATAGTTGAAGCCCTCGGGCGGCCGCGCGCCCAGGACCCGCGCGATCTTCGAGCTCTGGACAACCGACTCGATCAGATCCTTGCCCGACATCTCATAATCCACCCCGAGCGCGGCCCAGCGCATGGCCCAGTCGACCTTCCATTGCAGCTTCGCCTGCCCGCCAAGGATCGACTGCTCGATGCGCTCGCCTTCGTCCTCGAACGCGACGATCCCGGCCTCGACGTCAACCACCTCGACGGGAACCTGCAGGACGATCCCGCTTTTCGGTGACACCGGCAGCACGGGCGAATAGGTCTTGCGCCGCTCCGCGCCGAGGGTCGGCAACATCACCTCCATGATGGCGTCCCAGCGCTCGAGGACGCGCTTCAGGGTCGCGTCGAACCGTCCGGACGCATAGCAATCGGTGGAGGACAGGAACTCATAGTCGAAGCCGAAGCGGTCGAGGAAATCGCGCAATATCGCGTTGTTATGGTGGGCGAAGCTTTCGTGGGTCCCAAACGGGTCGGGGATGCGGGTCAACGGCCTGCCGAGATGCCCGGCGAGCATCGCCTGGTTGGGGACGTTGTCCGGCACCTTGCGCAGCCCGTCCATGTCATCCGAAAAGGCGATGAGCCGCGTCGGCGCGTCGCTCAGGGTGCGCAAAGCATTGCGGACCATCGTCGTGCGCAGCACTTCGTTGAACGTCCCGATATGCGGCAGCCCCGACGGGCCGTAGCCGGTCTCGAAGACGATCGCCTTGTCGCCAGGCCCGTCCGGGTAGCGCTTCAGCAGCTTGCGCGCCTCCTCATAGGGCCAGGCCTTGCTGACCTTCGCGGCGTCGCGCAATTCGGACGGCAATGCCAAGAGTTGCCCTTTCGTTCCGCCTGATCCATCAAGCGGATATGCCGGCCTCTTTGCCTTATCCATCGCTCCACGCAACCCATGGCGGCATCTGGATCGGTCATGCCGACGGCCGCGTCGAGGCGGTGGGGCGCGGCGAGGCGATCGCCCGGGCGGCCGAAACCCCGATGATCATGCTGAACGCGCCGCTCGTCGGCAACCGGCTCGGCTATCCCGATCTGAACGGCCTCGACCTGCTCGAATTGTTCGCCTTCGTCTATCCGGCGCGCTTCGCGGTGCCGACGCCCAAGGGCATCGCTTATGCGCTCGGCGTGGCCGCGCCCGAGGACGACGAGGCCGCCGCGCTTTTCCTGCGCGAGGCGGCTTCGGCGCTGCTCGGCACGCTCGGCAAGGAGTGGCCCGAGCGCGAGGGCGCGTGGGCGAGCGCGCAGGCGCTCTACCGGCTGCGCTGGACCTGGGCCGGCGCGGTCGCCGACCGCCTGAAGCGGCCCGAGCGCGACGAACGCTGGCTGTTCACCCGCCTGCCCGAATGGGAGGAGAGCGGCGGCCGGCCGCAGCCGCGCCCGGTTCGTCTCGACCTCGCGGAGACCGCCGGGCGGCTCGCGCACCTCGTCGGCACGGACGCCGAGGTCCGCGACGGCCAGCGCGACTATGCCGCCGCCGCCGCCGCGGTCTTCGATCCGCGGCGCGAGGAGGACCAGCCCAACATCCTGCTCGCCGAAGCGGGAACCGGGATCGGCAAGACCTTGGGCTATCTCGCGCCCGCCTCGCTCTGGGCCGAGCAGGCCGACGGCGCGGTCTGGATCTCGACCTTCACCAAGGCGCTCCAGCGCCAGCTCGACCGCGAAGGCGCGCGGCTTTTCCCCGACGCCGTGGAGCGCAAGACCAGGATCGTGATCCGCAAGGGACGCGAGAATTATCTCTGCCTGCTCAATCTCGAGGAGGCGTTGCAGGGCGGCTTTTCGGGCCGCGCCGCGATCCTGGCGCAACTCGCGGCGCGCTGGGCCGCCTATACGCGCGACGGCGACATGGTCGGCGGCGACCTGCCGGGCTGGCTGACCAGCCTCTTCCGCCGCGCGGGAGCGGCGGCGCTGACCGACCGGCGCGGCGAATGCGTCTATGCCGGCTGCCCGCACTACCGGCGCTGCTTCATCGAGCGGGCATCGCGCGCAAGCGATGCGGCCGACCTCGTCATCGCCAACCACGCGCTGGTCATGGTCAATGCGGCGCGCGGACGCGACGAGGGAAGAGCCCCGACCCGGATCGTGTTCGACGAGGGCCACCATCTTTTCGACGCCGCCGATTCGACCTTCGCCGCCGCCTTCACCGGCCAGGAGGCGATCGAAATGCGGCGCTGGATCGTCGGGCCCGAAGGCCGCGCGCGTGGGCGCCGGCGGGGCCTCGCCGCGCGCCTGATGGATGTCGCCTCCTACGACGAGGGCGGCGCCGCGGCGCTCGAGGCGGCGGTGCAGATGGCCGCCGCGCTGCCCGGCGACGGCTGGCTGCAGCGGATCGCCGAGGGCGCGCCGTTCGGCCCGATCGAGGCGTTGCTCGCCGCGGTCCGGGGCTGCGTCTACGCGCGGGCGACCGCGCAGGATGCGGGCTACGGGATCGAGACCGAGCTGGCCGAGCCCGACCCGGCGCTGGTCGAAGCCGCGGCGCCGGCCGTCGAAGCGCTCGAGATGCTGCTTCGCCCGCTGGTCGCGCTCGCCAACCGGCTCGAAGCGGTTCTCGAGGATGCGCCCGACTGGCTCGACGCCCAGGCGCGCGCGCGGGTGGAGGGCGCGATCGGCGGCCTTTCCTGGCGGGTCCAGACGCTGCAGGCTTGGATCGCGCTCACCGCGCGGATCGGCGGCCCGGCCGACCCCGATTTCGTCGACTGGCTTGGCGTGGAGCGAATCGAGGGCCGCGAATATGATGCCGGGCTCCACCGCCACTGGCTCGATCCGACCCGCCCGCTCGCCGAGGCGGTGCTCAAGCCCGCGCACGGCGTGCT
>DASQFO010000314.1:0-2390 GCA_035633095.1 Allosphingosinicella sp.
GAAATCCCGACCCGCAGCGCGCCGGTGGCCAACTTGAGGATGGCAAAGCGCCCGGCGACATCGAGATGGTCGAGCATGGCCGCGAGCACCGCCGGCGCATCGCTCTTCGACACGCCCCGCAACTTTTCGACCGCCTCCGACAGGCGGAGCGTCCCATCGTCGAGGTCGGGCGCTTCTCCCTTTAGCTCCGGCCACAGCAGCGACACCGTCTCGGCCATGTCGCCGACATAGTCGCGGCTCATGGAGAGCAGCACTGGATCGACGCGCTCTTCGGCGATGGCGCGGATCGCCGCGGGCTTGACCGCCTGCAGGTTCAATTCGCCGGTCAGCGCCGCCAGCGCATAGCCGCGGTCGGGATCGGGCGTGCGCTTCAGATAGTCGCCGATCAGCTTGAGCTTGGCCGTCCGGGAACGCGTGTAGACGAGTGCGTCGAGGAGCTGCGAGAAATCGCGCATGGCCGCCTTAACGCAGGAAGACAGCGCGGGTTCGCTGTCAAGGCCTGCGCTAGGCCAGCTGCAGCGCCTTCACCGCGACGATGAAGCCGGTGATCAGGAAGACGCCCGCGCCCGCATAGCGGATCGCGCGGACCGGGATGACCTCGCCGAGCTTGTCGCCGAGCAGAGCGGCGGGGAGGCAGGCGGCGAGGACGCCGGCGGTGGCGCCGGCGGTGGCCAAGGGCGCGCTGTCGAAGCGGCCGGCGAGCGCGAAGGTCAGGAATTGGGTGCGGTCGCCCAATTCGGCGGCGAGGCAGAGGATGAAGGCCGAGACGATGAGGAGCCGTTTGGGGGCGGCCGGCGCGGGGGCTTTGCGCCGGATCAGGCCGGACGCGCCGGCGAACAGCAGCGCCAGCGCCACCATCAGCGTCATCGCGCGGATATTGATCGTCGCGGCGATGTAGATGCCGGCGATGGCGGCGACGACGTTGCTGGCCAAAGCGGCGAGGAGGAGGCCGGCGAGCACCGTGAAGGGCCGCCGTGTGGTCGCGGCGAGCATGGCGACGACGAGTTGGGTCTTGTCGCCCCATTCGGCGAGGAAGGCGGAAACGAAGGCGGTGAGGAGGGCGTCCATGGCTTTTGTCCGCTAACGCGGGAACGGTACCGGCCCGCTCCCCCACCCAGCCTCCCGACAGTGTATCCTATGGGAGGCTGGGTGGGGGAGCGGGCCGGTGCCGCGCCGAAGGCAGACGATCGTCACGCGCTGTAGCGGATCGAGACCGAGGCGAGCAAAGCTTCGCTCGCGGCCTCGTCGAGCCGGTCGCAGCCGATCGCGTCCCTGAGCCGCTCGAAATAGAGGCCGGCCGGGCAGCCGCGCGGCTGGGCGCGGACCGCGCGCTCGAGCGCGTCGGCGAGGCAGACGACCGGCGCCAGGCCATAGGCCGCGGCCATCGTGCGGATCGCGCCGATCCGCTGCGCGAAATCGCGGACGCCGATCCCGGCCGCGGCCCGCTGCAGGCTGTCGAGCCGGTCGCAGAGCTCTGCCCTGACCAGCATCATCCCGTCATGATCCGACCGCATCGTCCCCACTCCCTCGGTTCGGAGCGAGGATGCGCGCTTATGGTTACCGGATGGTTAACCATGCGTGGGGACCCGCGGTCTTGACAATCGGCCCCCCTCGCGGCAGAGGGCGACGCGCAGCAGGGCGGCGGTTTCGCCGCTTTATTTTTTCGAACGCACCCATTTTTCAGAGAGGCTGTCATGGCCAAGCCGACCACGGTCAAGATCAAGCTCGTCAGCACCGCCGACACCGGCTTCTTCTACGTGACCAAGAAGAATCCGCGCAACATCACCGAGAAGATGTCCTTCCGCAAATACGATCCCGTCGCGCGCAAGCACGTCGAGTTCAAGGAAGCCAAGATCAAGTGACGACCCCCTAGGGTCGTCATCCCGGACTCGATCCGGGATCCAGCTTTCCTTCTTCCTCTTCCGCGATTCCGCCTTCGTCTGGATCCCGGCCTTCGCCGGGGAACTCGCCTTCGGGTTCGGCCGCTCCTTCGCTTTCGGGGGTCTCGCCTTCCGGCTCGGACGCGACGGATTCTTCCGCCCGCGCCGCCGCCGCTTCGAGCAGGGCGCGGACCGCCTCGACGAACTTCACGACCGAGATCGGCTTGGAGACATAGCCTTCGGCGCCGGCGTCGCGGATCCTTTCCTCGTCGCCCTTGGCCGCATAAGCGGTCACCGCCATGATCGGCATGCGCCGGAGCTCTTCGTCGGCCTTGATCTGCTCGATCAGCTCGAGGCCGGTGATGTGCGGCATCTGAATGTCCATGACGATGAGGTCGGGCGAAAAAGCGCGCGCGCTTGTCAGAGCCTCGCGGCCGTCGCGGACCGGCTCCACCTCATAGCCATGGGCGCGGAGCAGGTCGCAGAACAGCTTCAGATTGAGCTCGTTGT
>DASQFO010000315.1:0-1728 GCA_035633095.1 Allosphingosinicella sp.
GGATGATCGAGGACGAGAAAGCCGACAATGTCCGCTTCAAGGCGGTGGTGCTCCACGACGCCGAGGACGTCGTCCACTCCGCCGAGCTTCCGCTGTTCGACGTGCTCATCGAGCGGTTCGACCTCGTCCAGCTTCCCGTCCTGCCGCTGATCGATGCCGGGTCGCGCTGGATCGGCGGCCATTATGCCGACGAGTTCGCCGAGGCGCACGGCAAGGAATTGGTCGTCCGTGACGCGCTCGGCGCGGGCCTCCCTTCCGCCGGCGTCGGCTGCGCGATTTCGCGCGACGCGCTCGCCGCGCTGGCGCAAGCCGAGGGCGTTCCCTTCGAGCCCGACAGCCTCACCGAGGATTATGAGCTCGGCCTCAGGCTCAAGGCGATGGGCCGCTCGGCCGCCTTCGTCCGGCTGCCGGCGGGCCGCGGAAGGCCGGTGGTGGCGACGCGCGAATATTTCCCGGCGACGCTGGAGGCGGCGGTGGCGCAGAAAGCACGCTGGATCGCCGGGATCGCGCTCGCGGGATGGGACCGGCTCGGCTGGAGCGGCGGCATCGCCGAACGCTGGATGCGGCTTCGGGACCGGCAGTCGCTGCTCGCCGCTTTGGTGCTCGCCGCCGCCTATCTGGCGCTGCTGCTCTGGGCGCTGCTGCTCGCGGCGCAGCTCGTCAGCGGCTGGGCGATGCCGCCCTTCAGCGCCGCTTTGTCGCTGCTGATCGCGATCAATTCCGCGCTGCTGCTGTGGCGCCTCGCCATGCGCTTCGGCTTCGTCGCCAGCTCTTATGGCTGGCGCGAGGGGATCAGGGCCCTGCCGCGCGCGGTCACCGGCAATATCGTGGCGATGATGGCGGCTCGGCGCGCGCTCGGCCGCTATCGCGCCGGCCGCCGCGACGGAGGCGCGGCCTGGGACAAGACGGCGCACGCCTTTCCGCGCCATCTCCCCGCCGAATGAGCAGCCGTCCGCTCCGCTTCCTGCTGCTGGCGATCGGCCTGTGGATCGGGGCGCGCGCCGCGATCCTGGCGCCGGGCTGGTGGGCCGGCCAAGGCCTGCCCGATGCGACCGCGACCGCGACCGCGTCCGCGTCCTCATCCACGCCCGCCATCCGGCAGCCGGCAGCGCCACCTCCAGGATCCGGCCAGGCGACAACAGGCCCGAGGATCGGAGCGCCTCCGGCTCGTCTTATAAGACAGCTGTCTTATAAGACAGCGGCAATAGGCAGGCCGGGCTTCGCATCGGTTGCGGGCAGGAACTCTTTGGCCTCCACATCATCCTTCCCCGCCGGCGAGCTTTTCATGCCGGGGAGCGGCGCCGCCGAGCGGGGGCGGGAGCCGGGGGCGGCTCCGGTCTTGCCCCGCACCGCCGGCGCCGCCGGTCCCCCGCCCGACAGCGCGCCCTCGAACCGCTGGACACTATCGGCCTGGCTGCTGGTGCGGCGCGACCGGGGTGGGACGGCGCTGGCGCCGGGCGGGACCCTGGGCGGCAGCCAGGCCGGGGCGCGGATCGCCTACCGGCTCGGCGGCGGGCTGTCGGCCGGCCTGCGCGTCTATACGCCGCTGCAACGCATCCAGGGCACCGAGCTCGCCGCCGGCCTCGACTGGCAACCGGTCGCGGCCATTCCCCTCCAGCTCCGCGCCGAACGGCGCCAGGCGGTCGGGCGCGAGGGTCGTTCGGCCTTCGCTTTGTCCCTCCACGGCGGCGCCAGCCGGGCCCTGCCGCGCCGCCTGCGCCTCGACCT
>DASQFO010000316.1:0-1699 GCA_035633095.1 Allosphingosinicella sp.
ATCCGGATCGGGACCGGCCGGCCGCTGGCCGCCGAAAAGGCCCGCGCCATCTCCAGCACCGAACTGCCCCGGCCGGTGCCGAGATTGAAGGCCTCGCAGCCGCGTCCCCGCTGGTCCGGCCCGGCTTCGCACCAGTCCACCGCCGCCAGATGCGCGCGGGCGAGGTCGCTGACATGGATATAGTCGCGTACCCCGGTGCCGTCGGGGGTGTCGTAATCGT
Source organism: Allosphingosinicella sp. (assembly GCA_035633095.1). GTDB lineage: Bacteria > Pseudomonadota > Alphaproteobacteria > Sphingomonadales > Sphingomonadaceae > Allosphingosinicella. The sequence continues at coordinate 221 of DASQFO010000316.1, forward strand.
CGCCGAAGACGTTCAGTTCCGGGCGCCGGCCGACCGCGACCTGGGCGATGAAGGGCATCAGGTTGTTCGGGATGCCGGCCGGATCCTCGCCGATCCGCCCCGAGGCATGCGCGCCGACCGGGTTGAAATAGCGCAAGAGCGCGATCGACCAGCTGGGATCGGAGGTGGCGAGATCCTCGAGAATGCCCTCGATCTGCAGCTTGCTGCGGCCATAAGGGTTGGTCGTGCGCCGCGGATGCGCCTCGTCGATCGGCAGGTAGTCCGGATCGCCATAGACCGTGGCGCTGGAGGAAAACACGAAGCGCCGGCAGGCCGAGCCTTGCAGCGCCTGGAGCAGGACGAGCGTGCCCGCGACATTGTTGTCGTAATAGGCCAAGGGCTTCGCCACCGATTCCCCGACCGCCTTGAGGCCGGCGAAATGGATCACCGCCTCGGGCGCGGTCTCGGCGACCAGCGCCGCCATCGCGCCCGCGTCGCGCAGATCGGCGCGGGTGAAGCCGAAGTCGCGGTTGGCGAGCTGCTTGACCCGCGCCAGCGCGACCGGGCTCGCATTGCTCAGATTGTCGACGACATGCGCGTCATGCCCGGCGCGCAACACCTCGACCAGGGTATGGCTGCCGATATAACCCGCGCCGCCGGTGATCAGGACCCGCATGCGATAGCTCCAGAAAACCCGACCCGAGGCCGAAACGCCGCGAAGCACAAGACATTCAGGCGGATCCGCCTGAATGGCATTACGATCAATACGGAAGGCCGGTCAATCCGGCTTGGCCCGCGCGCGCCCGCGCTTTGTTCAGCGGGCGGCGCGCGCCGCGGCGATCCAGGCCGCCGCCGGCACCAGCCGCCCGAGCGGCCCGAGCCGCGCGACCAGCTCCTCCTCGCCGAGCGGCGCGAGATCGGCCAGCGACCGCAGGCCCGCCCGCCGCAGCGCCCAGATCAGGCCGGGCCCCGCGCCCGCCAGGCGGTCGAGATCGCAGGCGGGCGCCGACGCGGGCGGCTCGGGCGCGGCCTCGGGGGCCGGCGCTGCCCGGCCGAGCCGCTGGAAGCGCAGGATCGCCCCGGCTTCGGCCTCGGTTCCGATTTCGGGGCCAATCTCGGGGCCAATTTTGGAGATCGGCGCGGCCGTCGCGGCCATGCCGCCGGTCAGGGCGCGCAGGAAATCCTCGAGCGCCGCGCCGGCGTCCTCCTCCGGCTCCCGCCGCGCGGCCTCGGCGGCCGTGTCGATCACCGACAGGATCGGCACCCGCGGCGCGATCACGGCCTGGGGCGCGATTGGGGGCGCGATCCGGGGCGCGGTTTCGACCGCCGCCACCGCGCTTTCGGCTTGGGAGTCGAGCCGGCGGTCGCCCTCGGGCCGCGGCTCGGCCGGGCGCAGGCGGGCGAGCCGCTCGGCGCGCTGCGCGCGCAGCAGGCTGCGCTGCGCGAGGCGCATGGCGAGCGTCTGGTGGATGTTCTGGCCGGTGCTTTGGCCGGTGCATT
>DASQFO010000317.1:0-4622 GCA_035633095.1 Allosphingosinicella sp.
AGCTGAAGCCCATCAGCGTGCCGCCGCGCGGCCCGGACCAGATTTCCTCGGTCCATCTCGCGCCGTCGCCCGCCAGCCAGCGCCCGCTCATCCAGGCGAGGTCGCTCACCCGCGTCGGCGGCGCCGCCTGCGCCATGAGCAGCAGGCCGAAGACAGCCGCGAGCGCCGCCCTCGCCATCTCTGTCGCGCCTAGCGCGCCGGCCGCCGGAAGCGGTAGACGAACCGGTCGGTGCGGCCGCGGATGCTCGCGTCGAACACGTTCTTGCTGCGGTCGTCGGCGGGATTGCGCAGCAGGTCCGATTCGCCGACGAATTCGAAGCCGGCGCGCTCGAAATCGGCGCGGACCGTGGCCGGGTCGATCCGGTGGGTGGCTTCCACTTCGGCGCGGGTCTCGCGGCCCGGCGTGGCGATATGGTCGATCACCGCGACCGTCCCGCCCGGCTTCACCGCGCGGAACAAGGCCTGCGTCACACTGTTCGGGTCGATCCGCGGAAGGCCGAACCGCTCGCTCTGCCAATAAGCGTCGTGGTAGACGAGGTGGAGCAGGATGAAATCATAGGCGTCGGGCGCGAACGACAATGAAGTGGTCGGCGTGAAATAGAAGCTGGCATTGGGCGAACGCTCGCGTATCCCGGCAAGCGCGGTCCTGACCCGCTCGCTGCGCCCGAAGCCGGGCGAGTTCCAGCCGGTGACCGATCCGGTCGGCCCGACCGCGCGGGCCATGATCTCGGCATAATAGCCGGTGCCGGTGAAGTAATCGAGCACGCGGTCGCCGCGCCGCAACCCGAGCCAGCGCAGCACCTCTGCCGGCTTCCTGACCTCGTCGAGCGCGATCGCCTCGGCGGGCCGCCCGGGCGCCGAGACGGCGGCGGCGACGTCGGCGGGCGCGGCCTGGGCCGCGGCGAGCGGCAGGGCAAAGGCGGCGGCAAGCAGGAGAGCGCGCTTGATCATGTCGAGAATTCCCCTTTTCGTGAGCAATTACCGATTACCAGCCCACGCGCCCGGTCCCAAGCCGTTTCGACCAGGCGCCCGCCGCCTTCGATTAGGCGGCGGCGCGGCGCTCAGCCGCCTGCGCGGTCAAGGCCCGCATCGCCTCGTGCGCGGAGAGCGCGGCGCCTTCCTGCCAGAAGACGACGTAGGAGAGGTGCTCGCCTGCGAAGAAGACCGGGCCTTCGGGCCGGAGCAGCTCGGCATAGCGCGCGCCGCGCGCGGCTTGCGTCCAATCGGGATGGACCGGACCGACGCCTTCCGAGAAGCGCGTCAGCCCCCAGGCGACCGTCACGCCCTTTTCGAGCAACCGCGCCTTGCCCGGATGCATCCGCTCGACCACCTCGCGGCAGATCCGGAAGCGCTCGGCGTGGCTCATCGCGGTGAATTCGCGCGGGTGGTCCGGTCCGGTCCAGCCGGCGGTATAGGCGGCGACCAGCACGCCCTTGTCGGAATGCCAGCCGCCCGACGGGTAGAGCAAATTCTCGTTATGCCGGTCGGTCCAGCCGAGCCCGCCATAGACGCCCTCCTCCTCCCAGAAGCGCGGAGCTTCGAACGCGACCTTGACGCTCGGCAGATAAGGCACGTCGCGGATCGCCGCCTGCTTGGCCGCCGAAAAATCGTTCGGAATCCGCTGCAGCAGGTTGAGCGGTAGCGTGCAGATGCAATAATCGGCGTCGAACGCGCGATCGCCGGGTCCGTGCAGGATGCGCACGCCTTCGCCGCGGCGCCGGATCGCGCTCACCGGCGCGTTCAGCCGCACCGCGGGCCGCACCCGCTCGTAGAGCGCCTGCGCGATCCGATCCATGCCGCCGACCGGCTGGAACATCGGCGCCTGCTGGTCGAAGAACTCCTCGAAGACGAGCGGCAAGCCTGCGGCGGGCATGCTCATCATCTGCGCGAGCGTTATCGGCTGCGCGATCCGCCCGGCCCGGGTGTAGCCGCCGGGCAGGTCGTCATAGCCGGTGCGTCCGTCCGGCGCATATTGGCCGCGCTCGTTGAGGCTGCCGTAAAAGCCGAGGAACTCGCGCATCGCGCTCTTCTCGCCGGCGGTCATGTCCTGGTCGAGCGCGCCCCGGTCGACCGCCTTGGCCAGCAATTCGACGAAGCGGCCGCGCACGTCGCCCCTGATCTGCCGGTCGGTGAACACACGGCCGCCGAAATCCCACTTCGCCGCCCGGTTCTGGTTGACCATGACCTCGATCGGCACGCCGAGGCTCCTGGCATAGCCGAGAATGACATGGTGGACGTGCGGGATCCGCGCCGCGCCCGCGTTGAAATATTGGCCGTTCGAGAATTGGCAGAGCTGGTCCTCGCGGCCGGTCTGCGCGATCCGGTCGCCGCCGCGCACCGTCCAGACCCGGCCCCCGATCCGATTCCGCGCCTCGAGCACGGTCACGTCCCAGCCCGCGCGCCGCAGCTCGTAGGCCGAGACCAGCCCCGCTATCCCCGCGCCCAGGATAACGACCTTTCGGCCCCGCCCCGGGCCGCGCGGCAGCGCGAACGGCTCCGCCGACGCGGGCGGCGCGTTCAGGAGCCCGAGCGCCTCCATGCCGAGATAGGCGGCGCTATAGCCGCCGACCGCCCCGAGCCGCTCGAGGAAAGCGCGCCGGGTGACGCTCATCTTTGCGCCTGCGCCGGCGCCGCGGCCGTCACCTCGATCTCGACCAGCCAGCCCGGATCGACGAGGCCCGCGACCTGCATCGTCGACCGCGCCGGCCGCATCGGCTGCGCCTCAGTCCCGAAAAACTCGCGATAGGCGCCCATCATTCCGGCGAAGTCCATCCGCGCCTGCCCGGGCGGCGCGACCAGGAAGACGCGCATCATCACCACGTCGCGCATCCCCAGGCCGTGCTGGGCGAGCTGCACCTCGATCTTCCTGAGCACCGAGCGCGTCTGCGTCGCCGTGTCGCCGAAGCGCTGGACCGATCCCTGCGGCGCAGCGGCGTCGGCGGGGTCGGGCACGGTCCCGCTCACATAGACGAGCCGGCTCCACTGCGGCAGCTCGACCGAGGCGGAGATCGGCGATTCGGGTGCGCCGCGCCGCTGGACGTCCTGGGCCTCGGCACTGGCGGCGGCAAGCGACGCCGCGGCAAGCAGAATGAGATGGCGCATGAGCGGGTCCCCCTTTCCCTGAAGCTATCGCCATCGGGCGCCGCCGTCATGCGCGAAATCGGCGAAAAGCGCATCCGCTTCGACCAAGGCGCCGGTTCGCTCCTTTTCGGATGCATCTCGGCTTGTCGGGGCCGCGCCGCTGTGCCCCTCTTGGCGGTCTGGGGGGACATGGGGGCGATGGCCAACCGGCTGTTCTACGCCGACAATCTCGACGCGCTGCGCGCCCATGTCGCGGACGCGAGCGTCGACCTCGTCTATCTCGATCCGCCGTTCAACTCCAACGCCAGCTACAACATCCTGTTCAAGTCGCCGGGCGGCCACGCCGCCGACAGCCAGATCCAGGCGTTCGAGGATTCGTGGCACTGGAACAACGCCGCCGAGGACTCCTTCGAGCAGGTGATGCGCTCGGGCCAGACCCGCGCCTTCGACCTCTTACGCGCGATGCGCGCCTTCCTCGGCGAGAACGACATGATGGCCTATCTCGCGATGATGGCGATCCGCCTGATCGAGCTCCACCGCGTCCTCAAAGCCACCGGCAGCCTCTACCTCCACTGCGACCCGACCGCGTCGCATTACCTCAAGCTGCTGCTCGACGCCGTGTTCGGCGCCGCCGGCTATCGCAGCGAGATCAGCTGGAAGCGCAGCTCGGCGCACAACGACGCCCGCCAGGGCCGCCGCCACTACGGCAATGTCCGCGACACCATCTTCTTCTACACCAAGTCGCGCAGCTGGACCTGGAACTGGCTGCACACCGGCTATGACGGAGACTATGTCGAGAGCGCCTATCGCCACGCCGACGCCGACGGCCGCCGCTACCGCCGCGGCGACCTGACCGCGGCCAAGCCCGGCGGCGACGTCTCCTATTTGTGGCCGGTGAAGCGCACCCAAGGCGGCGAGTGGGAGGCTGATCTCGACGACGAATATCTGAGCCCTCGGGCCGGCTCCGAATACAAGCAGGTGCCGCCCTACAACCGCCGCTTCTGGGCCTATTCGCGCGAGAATATGCGGCGCTTCGCCGGGGAGGGCCGGCTCGCCTACGCCGCGAGCGGGATGCCCGAATATAAGCGCTATCTCGACGAGATGCCCGGCGTGCCGCTGCAAAACGCCTGGCACGACATTCCGCCCGCCGTCGGCGGCGAGAGCCTCGGCTATCCGACCCAGAAGCCCCTTGCCCTTCTCGAACGCATCATCGCCGCCTCGTCGAACGAGGGCGACATCGTGCTCGACCCCTTTTGCGGCTGCGGCACCTTCATCCTCGCCGCCCAGAAGCTCGAGCGCCAGTGGATCGGCATCGACGTCACCCACCTCGCCATCTCGCTGATCGAGCGGCGGATGAAGGACGCCTTCCCGGGCGCCTCCTTCACCGTCGAGGGCACGCCCAAGGACCTCGCCTCCGCGCTCGACCTTGCCCGGCGCGACAAATATCAATTTCAATGGTGGGCGGTGTCGATGGTCGATGCCGTGCCGCTGGACGGCAAGAAGAAGGGCGCCGACGGCGGCATCGACGGCATCATCTACTT
>DASQFO010000318.1:0-2937 GCA_035633095.1 Allosphingosinicella sp.
CCTCGGCGGTGGCGATCGGCTCCTGGAAGCGCAGCGTCACCGAGGGCGGTTCTTCGGGGACGATCGGATCGAACGGCTCGCCGGCGCGGCCCAGCGCCTGATCGAGCCGGGTGAGCAGGGCGGCACCGAAGCGGCGCTGGAGCGGCGCGCGCGGCATGGCGAGGAGCTCGCCGATCCGTTCGAGGCCGAGGCGGCGGGCGGCGCCGAGCGTCTTTTCGTCGAGGCGGAGCGCGGCGAGCGGCATCTGAGCCAGCGCCTCGGCTTCGCCGCCCGAAGGGCAGAGGATGAGCGGCCGCGCCCCGCCGAAGCGGGCGAGCGCGTGCGCGGCGCCGGCGGTGCCGGCGACAGCGATGCGGGCGCTGAAGCCCAGCCGCGCGCAAAAGCCGAGGATGCGCGCGCACATCCGCTTCTCGCCGCCGAACAAATGGGTCACGCCGGTCAGATCGAGCCAGAGGCCGTCGGGGCCGGAGATGGCGGCGCGCGGGGTCCAGCGGCGCGCGGCGAAGCGGCCGAGCCGGTCCAGCCAGGCGGCGTCGCCTTCATGGTCGGCGGCGCGCACCTCGAGCCCGGCGACGAGGACGCGCGCCTGGGTCAAGGGCATGCCGGCCTCGAGCCCCAAGGCCCGGGCGGCCGGGCAAGCGGTGGCGATGGCCTCGCGATTGCCCTCGCGGTGGACAACGACCAGCGCGGCGGTTTCGCCCGAACGGACGACCGGATCCTCCGCCGGCTTCTCCCGCGCCCAGCGCGCGCCCGGCCGCCAGCCGCCGGGTTCCTCCCCTCGATTTCGAGGGGAGGGGGACCGCACGAAGTGCGGTGGAGGGGCATCTTTTCGCCGCAAGAACGCCCCTCCACCATGCTGCGCATGGTCCCCCTCCCCTGCAAATGCAGGGGAGGAATTAGGCGGCGATGCTGCCCGCCTGATCCGGTCGATCGCCAGATCGGGCAGGCAGAGCGAGGCGAGCCTCGGCATCGGGGGCCTCCAATATCCATTCGTGGCCGGGCCCGCCGCGCTGGCGGGCGAGCGCGACGCGCCAGCGGGCGCGGCCGATGCCGGGGAAAGCCAGCGGCGCCGAAGGGGCGCAGGCGATCCGCCAGCGGGTCATGGCCGCCGACGGCACGGCCAGCGGATCGGCGCCGGCCTTCTTCCAGCGGCGCAGCATCAGCGCCGGAATGCCCTTGTCCTCGGCGGCGAGCTGGAGCCGCCGCGTCGCAGCCATGTCGGCGCGCCCTACCTCGCCGATCACCGCGGCGAGGCCGCCATGGCGCACCCCCTCCTCCATCACCGCCAGCACCTCGGAATCGTTGCGGCATTCGGCGTAAATGAGCCGGTCGGGCGTGAGGCCCGCCTGCGCCAGCCCCGGCGCGAACAAATCCCGCCGCGCCACCGCCCACAGCACCTGGCCCAGCTTCGCTTGCGCCCGCGAGAAGCGCGCGGCGAGCGCGGCGAGGAACAGGGTGGCGGCGGCATCGTCGCCCGCCGCCGAGCTCGCCGCCGCCGCCTCGTGCAGCGCCGGCAGGAGCCCGCCCGCGGCGAGCCGGGAGTCGACCGCCTCGATCCCGAACGGCAGGAAGGGCCGCCCGGCCCGGACCGGACCCGACCGCTCGATCGCGCTTATCTCGGCCCTCAGGGCCTCGAGGCGGGTGGCATAGGAAGGTGAAGCTTGCATGCGAATCGGCTCTTGTGTTCGTGTTATGTTCCGCCTACTTTCCTACAGAGTCAAGTTGAGCGCGGAGTCGTTTGCGCCAGGCTCTGATGGCGGAGAGAGACTCTATGCCAAAAGCCCGCGAAAATCGGTCTGAACCAATCTCAATCCACGGATTAGCCCCCGACCCATTATCGGGATTCCCCTCTGACTCACCGCCCTCTAAGAGGAACTAATTCAAGGGAGATGACGCGGTGGATTTGACAGCCTTATCTCTATGCAGCGGCGCGGGTGGGCTCGATCTAGGTGTTGAGGCAGCGGGCTGGCGCGTCTTGGCCCAAGTGGAAATCGACGCAGATTCAGTGGCTACGCTGAGGCATCACTTTGCACCTGGCGGGACCCAGATATTCCACAATGGCATCGAGGATGTTGACGCGCGCGAGCTTCGGCTGAAGCTCGGGCTTCGTCGGGGGCAACTTGGCCTAATTGCGGGCGGACCTCCCTGCCAACCCTTCACGACGCACGGTCGTCGGAGGGGAATCCATGACGCGCGAGTGTCCTCGCTGTTTCCACAGTATCTTCGGTACATCCGCGAATTTGAACCTGCTGCCTTCGTAATGGAAAATGTGGATGGCCTATTGTCAGCCGCGCTGATCCACCGCCCACTTCATCTTCGCACGAAGGCCAATCCCTTGGATTCGGATGAGATGAAGGGGTCATTTCTCAAGTGGCTAGTCAGCGAGATGGCGCAGCTAGGCTATTCTGTGACGTGGGGCATCCTTGATGCGGTTGACTTCGGTGTCCCCCAACACAGGCAGCGGTGCATCCTACTTGGTGTGCGAGGCACAGACCCCTGCTATCTCCCCGCACTCCCAGCAAGGGATGATTGGACCACAGTCCGCGATGCAATCGGCGGGCTAGACGATCCAGGCCCCATCCAACCGCTCAGCATCGCGAAAAAGGCGGTCTATGCCCTAATTCCGCCGGGCGGCAATTGGCGTGACCTTCCTTCGGACATGCAGCGCGCGACTATGGGCAAGGCCTTTCATGCAACAGGCGGAAAAAGCGGTTGGTGGAGGCGCTTATCTTGGAGCCTGCCAAGCCCAACTGTGCTCGGGATGCCGGACCACTCAAGCACCGGCCTGATCCATCCCGACGAACTCCGCTGCCTGGGGCTCAGAGAGTGTGCTGCCATACAAACTTTCCCATTGGGCTACATGCTGGCCGGTCGCCCGCGATCGCAGTATCAGCAGGTAGGAAATGCGGTTCCGCCATTGCTCGCCAAGGTTGTGGC
>DASQFO010000319.1:0-2048 GCA_035633095.1 Allosphingosinicella sp.
ATTCGGACAATATCGCGATCACCGCGGAGAGCTTCGATTACGGCCCGTGGCGGTGGACGCCGTTCTGGGACGGCGGCTTCACCGCGGCCTATTTCGACCATGCGGGCCTTTATTCCTTCGCCCGCCAGCCCGAGGCGATCCATTGGGACCTGGTTCAGCTCGCCTTATCGCTGCGTGCCATCGCCGAAGCCGACGCGCTGACCCCGATGCTCGAGACCTTCCCGCACCTCTTCCAGGAGGCGCTGCGCGACGCCCTGTTCGCGCGGCTCGGCATCGTCCCGGGAGCGCTCGCAAAGGACATGAAGCTCGTGATCGCGATCGAGGAAGCGCTCGCCAAGCAGAGCGTCACGATCGACCGCTTCTTCTTCGATTGGCGCGGCGGACGCCTGCGCGACGGCGAGGGCTTCGAGGGGCTGCGGGAACTGGTCGCCGGCTATGAGCCGGTTCGCGGCGCCTTAGACCACCCCTATTGGTCGGACGCCGAGCCCTGCTCGATGCCGATCGAGGAGGTCGAGGCTATCTGGTCGGCGATCGATACCGCCGACGATTGGGCGCCGCTCCACGCCAAGCTCGCCGCGGTCCGCCGGATGGGCGAGGCGATGTTGCGCAAATGCTTGAAAAATCCCCGCATCCCGGCATGAGTGCGCCATGCCTGCGACGCTGACCTCGACCGAACCCGCCACCGGGGCGAAGCTGTGGGAGGGCGAGGCCGGCGACGTCGACGCCGAGGTCGCCGCCGCCCGCGCCGCCTGGGCGCCCTGGGCGGCGAAATCGTTCGCGTTCCGGGTCGAGACCTTGCGCCGTTTCGCCAACACCGTGCGCGGCAAATCGGAGGCGCTCGCCGATCTGATCGCGCGCGAGACCGGCAAGCCGCTCTGGGAGGCGCGCACCGAAGCCGAGGCGGTGATGAACAAGGTCGACATCTCGGTGGCGGCTTATGCCGACCGCACCCCGCAGCGGCGGCTGGAGGGCGCGATGGGCGCCCGCGTCGCCGTTCGCCACAAGCCGCACGGCGTGCTCGCGGTGCTCGGTCCGTACAATTTCCCGGCGCATCTGCCCAACGGCCACATCGTCCCCGCTTTGCTCGCCGGCAACGCAATCGTGTTCAAGCCGAGCGAGAAGACGCCGGCGGTCGGCGAGTATCTGGTCGATCTCTATCGCGAGGCCGGCGTGCCCGAGGGCGTCGTCCGCTGCGTCCAGGGCGGGCCCGAGACCGGCAAGGCGCTCGCCGCCCATCCCGGCTTCGACGGCCTCCTGTTCACCGGCTCGGCCCGCGCCGGGCTTGCGCTCCACCGCCAGTTCGCCGCGGCGCCGCACAAGATCCTGGCGCTCGAAATGGGCGGCAACAATCCGCTCGTCGTCTGGAATGCGAAGGACCTCCACGCCGCCGCCGCGATCGCCGTCCAGTCGGCCTATCTGAGCGCCGGCCAACGCTGCACCGCGGCCAGGCGGCTGATCGTCGAGGACGGCAAGCACCAGGAGCTCATCGACCTGATAGGCAAGCTTATCGACCGGCTGATCGTCGACCATCCCCACGCCAGCCCGGCGCCGTTCATGGGGCCCGTGATCGACACCCGGGCCGCCGACCATCTCCAGGAGGCGTTCCTCGATTTGACCGGCAAGGGCGGCCGCGCGATTCGCCGCCTCGACCGCAAATCGAACGACCGCCCGTTCCTCACCCCCGCTTTGATCGACGTCACCGACGTCCAAAAGCGCCCCGACGAGGAGATGTTCGGCCCGGTCCTGCAGGTGATCCGGGTGCCCGATTTCGACGCCGCGATCGCCGAGGCCAACGCGACCGCTTACGGCCTCGCCGCGAGCCTGATCGGCGGCAGCCCCGAGCTCTACGACCGATTCTGGGCCAACGTCCGCGCCGGCGTCATCAACTGGAACAAGCCGACCAACGGCGCCCCCTCGAACGCCCCGTTCGGCGGGGTCGGGCTGTCCGGCAATCACCGGCCGAGCGCGTTCTACGCGGCCGATTATTGCGCCTATCCGGTAACCAGCAGCGAAGCGGCCCTGGCGCGAGCCAAGATCGACGAGGGGCT
>DASQFO010000320.1:0-3151 GCA_035633095.1 Allosphingosinicella sp.
CCTCTGGCGCGGGTCGAGCCGGGCGCGGCGGAGCGGATGTTCGGCCGCATCCTCGCCGGCACGATCGGCCTCGCCGCCGCCGGCGAGGCGATCAGGGCGCGCCTCTTCATCGAGACGCCCGAGGCGCGGGCAATGCTCTGCCTCGCGGTCGACCGGCCGCGCGCGATCGCGGGCCTCGACGAGGCCGCCTTGCTCGACCCCGGCTACAGCCCGGAAGGCGATTGGCCGGGGGCCCCCGCGCTCGGGCTCGGCTTCGCGCTCAGGCTGGTCCGCAATCTCGCCGAGGCGGTGGGTGGATCGTTGCGCATCGAGGCGTCGCAGTTCGCGCTCTGCCTTCCCGCGGCGGCCGATGCCGCCGCCCCGGCGGAGCATGGCGAAGGTTCGGCCTGAACCGGCGCCCATCCGGATTCGTCCATTGCCGTCGATCCGAGGCCATGGCATTGCCGCCCCGGGCCTGTAGCTCAACGGTAGAGCCGGCCGCTCATAACGGCTAGGTTGTAGGTTCGAATCCTGCCGGGCCCACCATGCCTTCGAAGCTCCGCGGGAGCGAAGTGGGCGGTATACGAGCTCTGGTGTCGGGGAGTAGCGCAGCCTGGTAGCGCATCTGCTTTGGGAGCAGAGGGTCGCAGGTTCGAATCCTGTCTCCCCGACCACTCTGGGGACAGTTACTTTTTCGGCGCGCCAGCCGAGCAACCGCACCGGATCGTGCCGGAAAAAGTAACTGTCCCCATTCAGCTCCGTTCACCCAGCGCCTGATCGATCGCCGCGGCCAGCGTCTCGGGCCGGTAGGGCTTGAGGATGATCGGCCGCCCGCCCGCGCCCGAGCTCGCGATCTCGTCGCTAAAGCCGGTGGTAAGAATGACCGGCAGATCGGGCGCCAGCTCGGAGAGGCGGCCGGCCAGCTCGAGCCCGCTCATCCCCGGCATGACGACATCGGTGAAGACCGCGTCGAAGGATTCGCTCTGGGCGAAGCGAAGCGCCTGCTCGCCGGAGCGGACGCGCCTGACCTCGTGGCCCATCTCCTCGAGCAGATGCTCCGCGAACTCGCCGACCTCGTCATTGTCCTCGACGAGCAGGATGCGGCCGCTCCGGCCCCGTACCGGCACGGCGGCCTCCTCGACGGGCCGGGCCAGGCGCGCGGCGTTGCTGCAAGGCAAGAGGATGGTGACGGTGGTGCCCATGCCGACGACGCTGACGATACGGACGTCGCCGCCCGATTGGCTGGCGAAGCCGTAGACCTGACTCAGGCCGAGCCCGGTGCCCTTGCCGGTCGTCTTGGTCGTGAAAAAGGGCTCGAAGGCGCGGTCCAGCGTATTCTCGTCCATCCCGGCGCCGCTGTCGCTCACCGCCACGGCGACCATGGGACCGCGCACGGCATCGTCGAACGGCGCCGTTTTGATCGCGAGCTGGCCGCCGATCGGCATGGCGTCGCGGGCGTTGACGGCGACGTTGAGCAGGGCGGATTCGAGCTGGGCGCGGTCGGCCTCTACCGTGCAGGTTCCGTCCCAGAGGTCGGTCGTCACCGCGATCCGCTCGCCCAATGTCCGGTCGAGCAGGTCGATCATCGCCCGAACGAGCTCGTTCACGTCGATCACCTCGGGTTGAAGCGGCTGGCGCCGGGCGAAGGCAAGCAGCTGCCCGGTCAGCGCCGCCGCCTTGCCCGAGGCCTGGACGACCGCCTCGGCGAAACGGATGCGCTTGTCCTCGTCGATGTCGGGACGGCGGAGCATGTCGGCCGATCCCTGGATGACGGTCAGGAGGTTGTTGAAGTCGTGCGCGATGCCGCCGGTGAGCTGGCCCAGCGCCTGCATTTTGTGCGCCTGGCGGAGCTGGTCTTCGGCTTTGTTGCGCTCGCCGACCTGGACCTTCAATTCGGCATTGGCGCGGATCAGGGCCTCGGCTCGCTCAGCGAGCTGCCGGTTGACCCGGCGGAGCGCGTTCTGGGCGAGGCCGAGCACGGCGACGACGAGGATCGCCATCAGGATCAGAAGACCGATGACGAGATAGCGGACCGGCAGCTGCAGCAGGTCCCCGCCTGCCTGCGTCGCCGCCGATGCGGGAGCGTCCAGGGCCGCGGATCCCGCCAGGAGAACCGCCTGGGCCGCGCCGCGGAATAAGCGGATTAGGCGCCTGAAGTTCACGACCCTGGGCCTCACACTCGCCCCCCGGCGCAACCGGCTTGTCGATTGCGCGGCCGTAAAGGTCAAGGTGTCGCCGGGTCAGCGCGCCGGGGCGACGGACGCGGCCACGATCGGTTCCGCCGCGTCGGCGGCGGCGGCGAGCACCGCCGTCCACGCCGCGACGTTCTGCCGGAGCTGCGCGGGATCGATCTTGTCGAGCGTATCGTCGTGCGTGTGGTCGTAGTCGAAATAGCGTGTGCCGTCCTGTTTGAGGTCGATGGCCGCGGTGCCGGCGGTCGCCCAGGCGCCGAGGTCGGCGCCCGCGCCGGCGCGCTCGCGTCCGCGCACGACGCCGAGCGGGGCGAGCAAATCCGTGATCCGGTCGGCCAGCGCCGCATTGGCGGCGCCGAAGCTGAAGTGGATCCGCCACACCCGGCCTGCGCCGAAATCGGATTCGCCGACGAGGACGACATTGCCCTCGCCGCGGTGGCGGCTGAAGTGGGCGGCGCCGCCGAAGCCGCCGACCTCCTCGGCGCCGAACAGGACGATTCGGATGGTGCGCCGCGGCCGGCCCGCTTGCATGATCCGGTGCGCGGCCGCGACCGTGATCGCGACGCCGGCGGCATTGTCGATCGCGCCGGTGCCCAGATCCCAGCTGTCGAGATGGCCGCCGATCAGGATCACGCCCGCCGCGGGATCGCTGCCCGGCACTTCGGCGACGACGTTGCCCGATTGGCGGCGGCCGATGTTGCGCGGCGTCAGGGTGAGCCGCATCCGGACCGGCCGGCCCCGCGCGAGGATGCGCTGGAGTTGCTCGGCGTCCGGGATCGAAAGGGCGCCCGCCGGGATCGGCCGCGCGCCTTCGCCGAAGCTCTGCACCCCGGTATGCGGATTGCGGTGATAGTCGGTGCCGATCGAGCGCACCACGATGCCGGCGGCGCCCTTGCGGCTGGCGATCGTCGGGCCAAGCCGGCGCGGCGCGCCGAACGTCCCGTAGCCCGAGCCGTCCTGGTTCGCCTGCATGTTGTGGG
>DASQFO010000321.1:0-1787 GCA_035633095.1 Allosphingosinicella sp.
ACCTGGTCCCGGCCGGCCCGGTCCGGCTCCGCGCCTCGAAGGTCAACTATATCGCTTCCAGCCGCAGGGTCACCGCCGTCGCGGGCGCGACCGTATCGCGCGATTTCCGGCTCCTGCTGCCGGCCGCGGAACGGGACGAGCTCCCGGTCCGCTGATACTATTGCGCGTTGCCCGTCAGGTTCGCGTTCGCCGCTTCGAGCTCGTTGGCGCTGACCTCGGTGCCCGGCGGCGAGGTCGGATCGGCGGGGAGCGGGGGAACGGGGCGGCAGGCCGGCAGGCCGAGCTCGACGGTTTCCCTGCAATCGCGGACCTGGACCACCTCATTGGGCGCGATGAACACCGCCCAATTGCCGCCCTGCGCGCAAAGCACCACCCACATGGCGAGGTCGCCATGCTGCTGCTGATAGGCGAGACCGAGGACCCGGCGGCATTGCTTGCGGTCGGCAAGAACCGCCCGCATCAGGCCGATCCGCTGGTTGAGCGGCGACAGCGTCTTGAGCCGATCGCTGCCGGGATTGGCGATCTTGATCCCGGGCGCATGGGTGTTGGGCGCCGAAGTGTCGCCGCAGCCCGAAACGGCCAGAGCAAGTCCGAGCGCGGCGCCGGTGGTGAGGCTCTTCATCTCTTTCTCCTCGCCGCCACAATGAGCGAAGCGGCCTCGCGGTTGCGTCGCCGCCCGCGCGGGCCTCTCAGGCGGGCGCGGCGGCCTCGTCGCGATACTGCGCCCGCAGCGAGACCTTGTCGATCTTGCCGGTGCCGAGCTTGGGCAGGGGCCGGTCCGAAAGAAGGATCCGGGCCGGCAGCTTGAAGGCAGCGAGCCGGCCGGCGAGGAAGGCGAGCAGCGCCTCCGCGTCGAGCCCCTCCTTCTCGCAATAAAGCACTGCCACGGGGACCTCGCCGAGCCGGTCGTCGGCGACGCCGAACACCGCCGCCTCGGACACGGCCGGATGCGCGTAGATCGCCGCCTCCACCTCCTGCGCGGCGATATTCTCGCCGCCGCGGATGATGATGTCCTTCTTGCGGTCGACGATGAACAGATAGCCGTCCTCGTCCAGATAGCCGATGTCGCCGGTCTTGAGGTAGCCGTCGGCGGTGAACGCCGCCTGGGTGGCGGCCTCGTCGCGCCAATAGCCGCGGATGTTGGAGGCCGCGCGGATCGCCACCTCGCCGCGCTCGCCGGTCGGAAGGTGACGATCGCCGCCGCCCAATATGGCGAGCTCGACGATCGGCGCCTGGGCGCGGCCGGTCGAGGCGGGCTTGTCGTGATAATTGGACCAGAAATTGCCGCAGCCCGCCGCGTTGGTCTCGGTCAGGCCGTAGCCGAGCGCCGGCTGGGCGCCGCGGAAGCTGTCCTCGAGCCGGGCGACATGAGCGACGGGGCGCGGCGCGCCGCCCGCGGCGATGTCGGTCAGCGAGGACAAATCGTGGCGGCCGCGGTCCGGATGCTGCATCAATTCGAGGCTCATCGTCGGCACCCCGACGAAATAGGTGATCGTCTCCTTCTCGATCAGCCGCAGAGCTTCGCCCGCATCCCATTTGGGCATCAGCACCATGGTCCGGCCGATGACGAAGCTGTTGAGCATCACCGGCACCTCGCCGGTGACGTGGAAGAGCGGCACGTTGACCAGGGTCCTGGGCGGATTGGGCGGCGGGTCGTTGTCGCGCTCCTTGATGCCGAGCAAAACGGCGAGGCTCAAAGTATAGGCATAGGTGCCGGTGGTGACCGCGCGGTGGGTCGAGAGCGCGCCCTTGGCGAGTCCGGTCGAGCCGGAAGTGAACAGGATCGT
>DASQFO010000322.1:0-3574 GCA_035633095.1 Allosphingosinicella sp.
GCGCTCGGCCGCGACGACGAGGAAGCGATCGCGGAAGCCAAGCGCGCGCTCGACGCGGCGCTCAGGGCATGCGCCGACGAGGGCGCGCCGCCCCCCGAGCCGCGCGCGCGCGGCGCGACCAGGATCGAAGCCGCGCTGATCGTCCCGCTCGCCGCGGTCTGACCGCCGCGCAGCGCCCCTCCTGATCCGAGCCCGTTGCCAAGCGGCGCGGCGCGGTCCATGGGGGCGCCATGCTTTCTCAACGGACGCGGTATACAATCCGGGCCCTCCTCCATCTCGCCGACAGATATGGCGACGGCCCCGTGCAATTGGGCGAGATTGCCGACGCGCAGAACCTGCCGCCCAAGTTCCTGACCGTCATCCTCTCGCAGATGCGCCGCGCCGGCCTCGTCGAGACGATGCGCGGCCGTGAGGGCGGCTATTGGCTGGCGCGCGAGCCGGCCGAGATCAGCTATGGTGAGATCGTGCGGCTGACCCGCGGCTCGCTCGGCCTCCTGCCCTGCGCCAGCCGCCTCGCCTATGAGCAGTGCAAGAACTGCATCAGCGAGGACAAGTGCCGGCTGCACCGGGCGATGCTGATGGTCCGCGACGAGACCGCGCGCATTCTCGACGGCCTCAGCCTCGCCGACAAGGTCGAGGTCGAGGAGCACGTGCCGGCGTGACCGTCGCCGTGATCGGCGCGGGCGCGTCCGGGACCCTGCAGGCGCTCCACCTTCACCGCGGCGGGGCCGCCGTCACCCTGATCGACCGCGGCCCGGCGCCCGGCCGCGGAATCGCCTACGCCACCTCTCGCCCCGAGCATCTGCTCAATGTGCCGGCGCGGCGGATGAGCGCCTTTTCCGACGATCCCGGCCATTTCGAGCGCTGGTTCGGCGCGCTGACCGGCGGCGGGCCCGAGGATTTCGCGCCGCGCATGCTCTACGGCGACTATCTCGCCGGGCTGCTCGCCGAGGCCGGGATCGCGCCGATGCACGGCGAGGCGGTCGCGCTCGAGGATGGCGGGGTGCGGCTCGCCGACGGCACCGCCATCGCGGCCGGCGCGGTCGTCCTCGCGCCCGGCAATTTCAGGCCGGCGACGCCGCCCGGCATCGACCCCGAAGCGCTCGGCGACCTGTGGGTCGACGATCCCTGGGCGGGGGACCTGACCGAAGGGCTTGGGTCAGGCGACGTGCTGCTCCTGATCGGCACCGGGCTCACCGCGGTCGACGTCGCGCTGACGCTCGACGCCACCGGCTATAGCGGCCGGATCGTCGCCTTGTCGCGCCGCGGCCTCGCGCCGCGTTCGCACGGGACCCGCGAGCCGATCGTCGCGCCGAGGCGGGACCTGCCTGACCGTTGCGTAGCCATCCTGCGCCAAATGCGCGCGCGCAGCGGCGAGATCGGCTGGCAAAGCGCGGTGCACGAGCTGCGCGCGGTCACCCAGGGATTGTGGCAAGGAGCGAGCCTCGAAGAGCGCGCCCGCTTCCTGCGCCATCTGCGCGCCTGGTGGGACGTTCACCGCCACAAGGTCGCGCCCGCGATCGGCGCGACGATCGAAGCGATGCAGGCCAAAGCGAAGCTCGCGGTCGCGGCGGGCAAGCTCGTTTCGGCCGAGGCGGGCGACGGCGGCGCGATCGTCCGCTTCCGCGCGCGGGGCCGCGACAAGGTCGAATCGCTGAAGGTCGCGCGGATCGTCAATTGCACCGGCCCGGAGGTCGACATCGTCCGCGCCGGCGAACCGCTGCTCGACGCCCTCCTCGCCGCCGGAGAGATCCGCCCCGATCCCTTGAGAATCGGCATCGACGTCGATCCCGACTGCCGCGCGATCGGCGCCGGCGGAACCCCGAGCGAGCGCCTCTCGGTGATCGGCCCGATCACGCGCGGCGCCTTTTGGGAGAGCGTCGCCGTCCCCGATATCCGCGTCCAGGCCGAAAGGGTCGCGGCGCGGTTGACCGCCTGATCGGACGCATTCGTCGAAGCGGAGCGCGCATTGGCAGAATGTCGCGCGGTGCCGGCGCCGGGTCATGCCAGGAATTTCAGCATGAATGCGGTCTTCATCCTCGCCGCGAGCGCGCTCGCGATCACCGCCATGATCTGCCTCGCCGCGACCCGCGCCTGGCGCGGCTGGCTCGCGCTCAAGCGGCTCGAGATCGAACGCCGCGCGGCCCCGTCCGAAGCTGCCGAAGACGAGATCGGCGTCCGCATCGAGCTCGCTTCGGTCCGCGAGCGCCTGAGGCAGCTCGAGGCGATCGCCGAGGGCGTGGAGCTTTAGAGCGATTTCGAGCTGAACGGCTCGTTCAGCGGCTCGGAAATCGCGGCGCAACAAATCTCGCTGTTCCGCGTTGGCGCCGCCGTTATGGTGGCGCGGTGACAAAGGGCAAGGATGACGAGCTCGGCCTGGGCGCGCGGCTGGTGATCGGAGGCATCGCCGGCTTCGTCGCGACCATGGCGATGACCGCGACGATGCGGCATCTGCACAAGAGGCTGCCCGCCAGGGAACGCTATCCGCTGACCCCGCGTGAGATCGTCGATGCGACGCTCGCTCCCCCACCCGCGATCGCGCCCGATCTCACGCTTGCCGCGCACTTCGCCTACGGTGCCGGCTGCGGCGCCCTGCTCGCCGCTGCGAGCCCGCGCATGGGCCGCGTCACCGGCTCGATCGCCGGCGGCGGCATCTGGCTCGCGAGCTACATGGGCTGGATCCCGGCCTTCGGTGTCCTGAAGCCCGCGACCGGCCATCCGCTCCGCCGAAACGCGGTGATGATCGCAGCCCATTTCGCCTGGGGCTGGTCGGCCGCCGAAGCCATGAGGGAGCTGACCAAGGCCCGCGCCACCATCTTCGCCGACGGCCCCGATCGGGACGCTACCAAATAAGCCCCTCCCCTTGATGGGGAGGGGTTTGGGGTGGGGTGAAACTAGGAGACCCGCTCTGTGCCGCCGGAGGCGTTCACCCCCACCCATGAGCAGGTTCGGATCGCCCCGCGATCCGAAGCCATGCCCGGGGGGCATGGCGACCTGCTCATCTCCCCCATCAAGGGGGAGGGCTTAAGGTCAGTCGACGTGCGGGTTGACCGCGGGCGGGTCGCTGGCCGGGAAGCTTTCGTCCGAGGCCTGGTCGGTCTTCTCCCAGTCCGCGGGCGGGTCGCGCATCGCTTCGGGGCCGGCCGAGCGCGCGGCGCCCGATTGACCCGCCGTGCCGGGCTCGGTCGTGCCGCGTTCGAGGGCGGGCGCCGGCACTTCCTCGCCACCACCGCCCCAGCGCCGGCGGGCGAACAAGGCCCCGAGCCCGGCAAGCGCTGCGCCGGCGCCGGCGAGCATCGTGTGGGTGCGCGTCCAGGCCATTTCAGACGTTTTCGCGCTGGAGGGTGGCCGCCTCGGCCGGGGGCAAGCCTTCGGTCTCGGCCTTTTGCAGCAGCTCCTCTTTGCGCGCGGCGAGCTGCGCCCCGAGCGCCTCGAGGTCGATGTCGGAGGCGCGGCTCTGCTGGAAGAGGTTGTCGCGCTCTTTCTCTTCTTCCTTGACGTGGTGCTCGATCAGCTCGGAGAGGACCTTGACCTTGGCGTCGTAAAAGGCCTCGTCGGGCTCGGCCGCCTCGAG
>DASQFO010000323.1:0-4939 GCA_035633095.1 Allosphingosinicella sp.
ACCATAACAGCTTCGAGGCCGGGCTCGCCAAAGCGCGGCTCGAGGATGAAGGCGTCATGAGCTTCATCATGGACACCGACATGAGCTGGCTCGGCGGCATCGTTCCGATCCGGCTGATGGTCGATGACGAGGATCTCGAAGCCGCGGTCGGCATTCTTCGCGCCGATCCGGATAAGGGCGAAGCGGGCTGAGGCCGATGCGGACGGCGCCGGGGCGCGCCTAGCGCAGGCGCCAGCTCAAGCGGACGCCGATGGCGTCCATGCCCGGATTTTGGCGGCTCAGCAGTTGCGCGTGGCTGAGATGGACCCAGGTAGCCTCGATCGCGACCCGGTCGCTCACCTGATAGCCGATGCCGATCTCGGGCGCGAACAGGATGCGCGAGCCGAAGTCGGTCCTGATGCCGTTCCTGACGCCGTGGCTGGAACGGGTGTGGACGGCGATGCCGACGCCCGGCCGGGCGAACAGCCGTCCGCCGAGGCGCCAGCTGAGGCCGGCGGCCGCGAAATGGGTGTCGCCGCCGGTCGCGGCCGAGGCGAAGGCATAAGGCGAAGGCGCGCCGATGAAGCCGAGCGCGCGAATGCGGTCGCCGCGCCAGCCGAACTCGATGTCGGCGCCGTCCTCGAGGCCGCCCTTGGTCAGCGGCGTGTTCACGTCGTGGGCGAGCAGGCCTGCGAACACCTCCGACGCCCCAGCCGGCGTCGCCGCGGCCAGCGCCAGCACCGCGATCCAGCGCATCACATCCCTCCTTGCCAGACGCGAATCGCGTCGATCGGCGAAACCAGCATCAACACGTTCAAGAAGAGATTGTCGCGGATGACGAGCAAGGTCAGCAGCTCGAAGGCGAGCGCCAGCGCGACCGTCGCCCAGACCGGTAGCCGCCGCGCGATGGCGAAGCCGACAATCATCCAGAGAACGTCGGCGACCGAATTGATCACGGCATCGCCGCTATAGCCCATGGCGATCGTCGCCTCGCGATAGCGGTCGATGATGATCGGGCTGTTCTCGAGGATTTCCCAGGCCGCCTCGATGACCACGGCGGCGAGCAGCCGGTCGCCCGGCGGGTTCCTGCGCAGGAAGAGCCAGCCGAGCAAATAGAAGAGGAAGCCGTGGATGACGTGGCTCGGCGTGTACCAGTCGGCGAGATGCTGGCTGTTGTCGGGGCCGTGGACGGTGCCGATCCAGAACTTGACCGTGCCGCAGGCGCAGATCGGGTTGCGTCCCATCCACAGCAGGATCGCCGCCATGATCGCGACGAGCGCGAAGGCGATGATCCAATATTTGCGGGGGATGAGCGGCGCCGATGTCATGCTTCCAGCAACTCCTCGAGCTTGATGACGGTGCGATGGTTGCGGCTGGTCGCGGGCGAACCGACGGCCCTGTCGATCAACGCGGGGGTCAGCTTCGACGTGCCCGAGCCGGCGGGAAAATGGATCCAGAGCGCGTCGCCGGCCCGCTTCACCGCCTCGCCCGCGGTGGCGCGCGCCTGGATGGCATCCTCGGCGCTCTTCTTCGGCGGCCGCTTTGAGAGGAGCAGCATCAGCCGGTTGGGCTCGTCCCTCGCGGCTTGGGGGAAGGGGTTGCCTGGCGGGTAGCGCCCCCATTGGGCGGCGGTGCGGACGATGACCGGGACGTCGAAGCCGAACTGCCCGGCGATCGCCTGCTCGAGCTGCCGCCCGATCGCATCGGGATGGCCGTCGGCCCTGAAGACGACATTGCCGCTCTGGATGTAGGTCGCGACCTCCTGCCAGCCGAGCCCCGCGCACAGCGCGCGAAGGTCCGCCATGGGCAACTTCCTTCCCCCGACATTCACCGCCCTCAGCAATGCGACCATCCGCCCCATGCGTCCACCTTAGCGAATAAATGCCTTACGTCTCCCCTTGACGCGCCAAGCCGCCGCACGGCAGGAGCGGCCATGGAGATCGAAAGCGCGTTTCAACGGCGGGGACTGCTTTACGTCCTTTCGAGCCCCTCGGGCGCGGGCAAGTCGACGATCGCGCGGATGCTGATGCAGAGCGACGACGGCGTCGCCATGTCGGTTTCCGCCAGCACCCGCCCGATCCGGCCCGGCGAGGTCGACGGGCGCGATTATCATTTCGTCACTGAGGCCCGGTTTGGCGAGATGGTCGCCAATGACGAGTTTCTCGAATGGGCGCACGTCTTCGGCCACCGCTACGGCACGCTCAAGCGCGAGGTCATGAAGGTGATCGAGGGCGGCCGCGACGTGCTGCTCGACATCGACTGGCAGGGCACCCAGCAATTGAAGCAGGTCGATCCCGACATCGTCCGGGTCTTCATCCTGCCGCCGTCGATGCGCGAGCTCGAGCGGCGGCTGCGCAACCGCCGCACCGATTCGGACGAGGTGGTCGCCCGCCGCATGGAGCGCGCCACCGCCGAGATCAGCCACTGGGCCGAATATGATTATGTGCTGATCAACAACGACGCCGAGAAATGCCGCGAGCTCGCCCACAACATATTGAAAGCCGAGCGGCTCAAGGCGACCCGCCGCGTCTTCCTCCACGATTTCGTCCGCCAGCTGATCGGCTGAGCCTTCGCCCGGGCCTCTTTTTGCGCTAAGCAGTGAAGCGCAACGAGAAAAGGGGGAATTCATGATCCGGACCTTCATCGGCGGCCTCGTCGGCGGCATCATCCTGTTCGTGATCGGCTTCATCTTCTGGGCGACGCCCCTGGGCGAGATTCCCTATTCGCACGCGCCCGACGCCCAGAACGCGGCGATCCAGCTCGCGCTCAACCAGAACCTGACCCCGACCGGGACCGGCGCCTACATCATCCCGAGCCACGCCAGCGCGCAGGGCGCCGTGCTTTACGCCCAGGGACCGATCGCCACCGTCTATTTCAACACGACAGGCTATTCGCCCGACGACATGACGATGCTGCTGCCCGGGTTCATCACCGCCCTGATCGCGGGGCTGCTGATGGCGTTCGGGCTGGCGGCGGTGGGCGGCGGCGGCCGCTCCTATGCCGGCACCGCGCGGCTGGTCGTCCTGATCTCGCTCGGCTTTTGCGTCTGGTCTTTTCTGGCGACCCCGATCTTCAACCATTTCGGCTGGCGCTACTGGATCTACGCGTTCGTCGCGGAGAGCGTCTCGTTCATCCTCGCCGGGCTGGTGATCGCGCGCTGGTTCCTGCCCAATGCGGGGGCAGCGGCGACCGCCGAGGCGCCGACAGAGGCCTAAAGCAAGGCGAGGAAGCGGGCACCGGCCTCGAAATCGCGTCGGCGAGCCGCGAGCGCCACCGCGGCGTCCTCGTCCTCGCCCCATTGCTCGGCCTGCCATTGCTCGTCGAGGGTGGCGGCGGCCCAGGCGGCCTCCAGGCCGATCGCGCCTTCGGCCAGCGCCAGCGCGATCAGCAGCGATCCCGAGACGGTGACCAGGGGCGCGAGGCCGGCGAGCTGGAAGGGGTCCCGCGCCGCCACCGCCGCGCCGAGCCGCGCGACGGTTTCGGGCGGCTGCGCCATGTGGATCACGCCCTGGGTCAGCTCCAACACGGCGTCGTAGCGCTGCTGCGCCCAGGCGAGGATCGGATCCCAAAGTTCGGACTGGCGCGCGGCGAGCGGCGCCGGGCCTTCGGCGCGGTAGCAGAGCAGGTCGCTCTCGCCATAAGCGGCGAGGCCGGCCGCGAAGGCGACCGGATCGGGCGCGACCTGGTCGAGGGCGGCGTTGGCGAGGCCGGTCAATGGCATCGCGCGCGGGTCGATCGTTTCCTCCTGCGCGTTCCATTCCTCGGCGATCGCTTCGGCGAGTAGCGGGCTGGGCAGCGCGAGATCGTGCCGCGACGGCGTCCTCACCGGCCGGCCGTCGAGCAGAATATGATTGCCTTCGCCGACCTCGGCCTGCGTGTAGAAGCGCCTCACGGCTCGGGCGGCGTCCGCCAGCGCCGGGCGAGCCATTGGGGGCCGAAGAAGCTGACGACGAGGGCGGCGATCGCGAGCGGGAAGCCGATGATCGTGCCGCCCTCGACGAAGACGTCGCTCTGCCAGAGCAGGAGCGCGAGCAGGACGACGATCGTGGCGCCGATCCGGACCAGGTTGATCAGGATGAAGCGGTTGCGCCAAAGCGTCACGTCTTGGGGATCGGTCATGCCATTGCCTTCATCGGGAGGAGCGCATCAGCGCGGCCAGAATTGGATGGAACGGGTCGAGGCCGTCCGCGGCCGAGGCGGCCTGGCCGGGTTTGTGCTGGCCGAGCTTGCGCGTGCCGCGCAGCTCCTCGATCGCCAGCTCGTAGCCGACGATCGCGTGCAGCATCGCCGCGAACCGGCCCGGCGACATCTTGGCGCGCGTCCAGGGCGCCTTGGGCGCGAGCCGGGCTTCGTGGGCGGCGCCGAGGTCGTCGAGCAGCGCCGCGAGCTCGGCCTCGTCGAGGCGGCGGAGCGGGCCCTCCGCCTCGACGCTCAGATAGTTCCAGGTCGGCACCTGATCGGGCACGCCGTACCAATCGGGGCTGATATAGGCGTCGGGGCCGAGGCAGGAGACGATCGCGCGCTTGCCCTCCAGCCCACCCGCGGCGCGGTTGCCGCGCGAGACGTGAAAGCGGACCCGGTCCGGCGCGGCGACGATCACCGGCGCGTGGACCAAAGCCGGTCCGTCGACGCAGATCGTGCAGAACGCGACGTCGGCGACGAAGGCGAGCATCTCGGCTCGGTCTTCCCAGGCGAAGGCGCGGTTCGGGTGCATCAGCCGCGCCTGCGCGAGCGGCGCTCGCCCTTGCGCTCCTTGCGGCGGGCCTTGGCGGCGGCGGAGACGGCCTTGCGCTTGCCTTCGGGAGTCTCCGAGAATTTGACCTCGTCGAGCGGCAGGTCGCCAAGCTTTGGATCGAAGCCCAACGCAGCCAGGCTCGCCGCGAAATGGTCCGGAAGCTCGGCTTCGATGTCGATCCGGCCGCCGTCGGGATGGTCGATGCGCAGCCGCCGCGCATGGAGA
>DASQFO010000324.1:0-2399 GCA_035633095.1 Allosphingosinicella sp.
GAGGGGCATGCGACGGTGGCGCGCCTTCGCTTTGCATCGGGCGAACGCGACCGCCTGACTTCGACCTACCGGAAGGCGCTCGATGCCATGCCGCGCGAGATCGCGATTTGGCGCGAGATGATCGAAACGCTGATCCACGCTGCCCGATATGACGAGGCGCTTGCCGCCCTCGACGCCGCCCGCGCGGCGGCCGGCGCGAGCCCGGCCTTCGATCTTCAGGAAGCGGTCTGCGCCGCGGAAAAGGGCGAGACCGAAAAGGCCGACGCGCTGTTCGCCGCGCTGCGCCCCTTTGAACATGTCGGCACGGCAACGCGCTACATGCGCCATTTGCTGCGCGCGGGGCGCCCCGCCGAAGCATCCGCCTTCGCCGACGCTTGGCGCGGCGGCGATCCGGACAATTTCCTGGTTCCCTATCAGTCGGCCGCCTGGCGGCTGACCGGCGACCCGCGCTGGCAATGGCTCGAAGGTGACGAACGGTTCATCGGCGTCTACGACATCGGCGAGAACCTCCCCTCGCTCGACGCGCTTGCCGAGCGGCTTCGCGGCCTGCACCTTTCGGTCCACCATCCGCTCGACCAGTCGCTGCGCGGCGGCACCCAGACCGACGGACCCCTGTTCAGCCGGGTCGAGCCCGAGATCAGGGCGTTGCGCGAGGCCGTGGTCGAGGCCGTCGAAGCCTATGTCGCCCAGCTCCCGCCGGCCCAGGCGGGCCATCCCCTGCTGCTCGCGAAGCGCGCGCCGATCCGCTTCTCGGGCTCCTGGTCGGTGCGGCTGACCGGCGAGGGCTTCCACGTCAACCATGTCCATCCCGCCGGCTGGATCAGCTCGGCCTTCTACGTGGCGCTGCCCAAGGTGGCGATGAGCGGCCCCGGTCATGCCGGCTGGCTGTCGCTCGGCGAGGCGAGCGAGCTTGGGCTCGATCTGCCCCCGATCCGGCTGATCGAGCCCAGGACCGGCCGGCTCGTCCTCTTCCCCTCGACGATGTGGCACGGCACCCGGCCGTTCGCCGAGGGCGAGCGGCTGACGGCCGCGTTCGACGTCGCCAGGCCGCCGCAATGAGCTCGACCATGGCCCAACCGCCCGCAAGCCTCGCCCCGGCACTCGGTCTCCTCCGGCGCGGCGACCGCGCCGGCGCCCGCGCCGCGATCGAGAAGGCGCTGGCGGCCGAACCCGATGCACCGGCTTTGCTCGCCTTCGCCGGCTTGCTCGCCGCCCAATCGGGCGATGCCGCCGCGGCAATCCCCTATTTTCGGCGCGCGCTGGCGGCGGCGCCCGCCGATATTGCGATGCGCATCAACCTCGCCACCGCTTTGGTAGCCACCGGCGCGCTCGATGAGGCCGGTGCCGTCTGCGCCGGGGGCGGCGCCGATCCCAAGCTGCTCAGGCTGGCGGCCTATGTCCACCAGCAGAGCGGCCGGCTCGACGAGGCCGCCGCGGCCTACGAAAGAGTGATCGCCGCCTTTCCGGACGATTTCGAGAGCTGGAACAATCTCGGCAACGCGCGCGCCGCATTGGGCGATACCGGCGGCGCGGTCGCCGCCTTCCAGCAGGCGATCGCGCTCAGGCCCGATCTGGTCGAGATGGTGATCAACCTGTCGAATGTGCTCGGCGATGCCGACCAGGTAGAGATGCGCCAGGCGGTCATGCGCGAGGCGGCGCGAATTGGCCCCGACAATGCGAACGTCCAGGTCGAGCTCGGCCTCGCCGAGGCCGCCGCGAGCGATTTCGAGGCGGCCGAACGCGCCTATCGCGAGGCGATCCGGCGCCGCCCCGAATTCATCGCCGCTTATGTCGAGCTCGGCCTGCTGCTTGAGACGCAGAACCGGGTCGAGGACCTCGCCGCGCTCGTCGACGAGGCGGAGGAAAGGGGGCTCAACGGCGCCGAGATCGGGTTTCTGCGCGGCTGGACGCTGCGGCGGCAGGGCCGCTTCGCCGAAGCGCTCCCGCTCGCCGAAGCGACGCCGCCGTCGATCAGCCCGGTGCGCCGCGCCCAGCTGCTCGCCGAGGTGCACGATCGCCTTGGGCATTCGGAGCGCGCCTTCGCCGCCTTCGCCGAGATGAACCGCGCCGCGCTCGCGGGGCAGTCGGACGCGGATGGGTCCGGCTACCGCAACGAGGTCGCCGCCCGCGCGGCCTTGCTCACGCCCGAGCGGATCGCGGCGTGGACCGCGATCGAGGTCGATCCGACGCCGCCGGCGCCGATCTTTATCGTCGGTTTTCCGCGCTCGGGCACGACCCTGCTCGATACGCTGCTGATGAACCTCCCCGATCTGCACGTCCTCGAGGAAATGCCGGTGCTCGACGAGGTCGAGCGGGCGCTGGGCGGCGAGGAGCGGCTCGCGGCGCTGAGCTCGGCGGAAGCGAATTCCTTGCGATTGCTCTATTTCGAGGCGCTGGAG
>DASQFO010000325.1:0-5334 GCA_035633095.1 Allosphingosinicella sp.
GGCTATGCCGAGGAGCAGCTGCGCAAGTCGATCGACATCCCCAACGTATCCTTCCTGGCCAAGCCGTTCTCGGTCCAGCAGCTCGCCGAGACCGTCCGCGACGTCATGGCATCGAATTAGCGCTTTTCCTTTGCGTAACAAACGCTAAGGGCTGGGCCATGCCGGGAACCGCCAGATCGATCCTGATCGTCGAGGACGAGCCGCTGATCGCGATGATGCTCGAGGATTTCCTCGAATCGCTGGGCCATATCGTCGTCGCCAGCTGCGAATCGGTCGCCGACGCGCTCGGCCATGTCGCGGCCGGCGGCTTCGACGTCGCGATCATCGACATCCAGCTCAAGAACGGCGAGCAGGTCTGGCCGGTCGCCGACCTTCTGGCCGCCGCCGGCACGCCCTTCGTCCTCGCCACCGGCGGCCATGTCGAGGCGCCGCCCGCCCGGCATGCCGCCGCCCCGATCCTCGCCAAGCCCTATACGATCGACGCGATCGAGCCCGCGATCGAACGGGCCTGCGGCGCCTGAACGGGCCGGGCCCGGCAGGATCCTTGTGAAGCGCAAGCGGCTGATGTGGACCCTGATTCTCCTGCCGGTCGTCGTCTACTTCTTCATCCTCATAACGCTGTTCCTCGCGCAGACGTCGATGCTGTTCCCCGTCGGTCATATCGGCCCCGACACCCGCTTGCCCGCCGCCGCCGAGCGGCTGGAAATCGCCGCCGCGTCGGGCGAGCGCCTGCACGGCCTCCACATTCCGTCGGATCGCCGCCGCGGCGAGCGTTTGCTCATCCTCGGTTTCGGCGGCAACGCGGCGAACGCCAGCGGGACCGCCGCCGAGCTGCACGACCTCTTCCCCGAAGCCGATGTCGTCACCTTCTACTATCGCGGCTATCCCCCAAGCGAAGGCAGCCCGAGCGCCGAGGCGCTGCAGGAAGACAGCTTGCGCATCCACGACATCATGATCGGGCGCTTCCGGCCCGACCGCACGGTCGCGGTCGGGTTCAGCGTCGGCAGCGGCGTCGCCGCTTCGCTCGCCGGCCATCGTCCGCTCGACGGCCTCATCCTGGTGACGCCGTTCGATTCGCTCGGCCGCGTCGCGGCGAGCCACTATCGCTGGCTCCCGGTCCGACTCCTATTCCGCCACGACATGGAGCCAGCCGTGAACCTGCGGCGCAGCCCGACCCCGGTCGCGATCATCGCCGGCGGGCGCGACGATTTGGTCCCGGGCCCGCGCACCCAAGCCCTCCGGCTCGCCGTTCCGATCCTCGCCTTCGACCGGACGATCGAGGATGCCGGACACAACGACATTTACGGCCATCCCGAGTTCGAAGAAGCGATGCGCGAGGCACTGCGCAGGCTTCTCGCAAGACCACGGCAGGGGCCTTGAGTTTCCTACTTGTTCTATGAGAACAAACGCGGTACAAAGCTCCACGCGTTGAACCCGCGACGCGGCCGGACTAAGGGGAGACACGCCAATGACGGCCTCACTTCACGTCGTTTCCGACAGGACCTCGATGGACACTGACAAGCAGAAAGCTCTCGACGCCGCTTTGGCCCAGATCGACCGCGCTTTCGGCAAGGGGTCCGCGATGCGGCTGGGCTCGCGCGAGGCGATCGACATCGAGACCATCTCAACGGGGTCGCTCGGGCTCGACATCGCGCTCGGCATCGGCGGCCTGCCGCGCGGCCGCGTCGTCGAGATTTACGGCCCCGAAAGCTCGGGCAAGACCACGCTCGCCTTGCACGCGGTCGCCGAGGCGCAGAAGGCCGGCGGCGTCGCCGCCTTCATCGACGCCGAGCACGCGCTCGACCCGATCTACGCCCGCAAGCTCGGCGTCGACGTCGACAATCTGATCGTCTCGCAGCCCGACACCGGCGAGCAGGCGCTCGAGATCACCGACACGCTCGTCCGCTCCAACGCCGTCGACATATTGGTCATCGATTCGGTCGCGGCCCTGGTGCCGCGCGCCGAGATTGAGGGCGAGATGGGCGACAGCCATGTCGGCCTCCAGGCGCGTTTGATGTCGCAGTCGCTGAGGAAGCTGACCGGCTCGATCTCGAAGTCCAAATGCCTGGTCGTCTTCATCAACCAGCTGCGCATGAAGATCGGCGTCATGTACGGCAATCCCGAGACGACGACCGGCGGCAACGCGCTCAAATTCTACGCGAGCGTGCGGCTCGACATCCGCCGCACCGGCCAGATCAAGGAGCGCGACGAGATCGTCGGCAACACGACCCGGGTCAAGGTGGTCAAGAACAAGCTGGCGCCGCCGTTCAAGCAGGTCGAGTTCGACATCATGTACGGCGAGGGCGTCTCCAAGATGGGCGAGATCCTCGATCTCGGCGTCAAGGCCGGCCTCGTCGAGAAATCGGGCGCCTGGTTCAGCTACGATTCGATCCGGATCGGCCAGGGCCGCGAGAATGCCAAGTCCTATTTGAAGGACAATCCGGAAGTCGCCGAGCGGATCGAGCGCTCGATCCGCGGCAAGACCGACGCGGTCGCCGAGGCGCTGATGACCGGGCCCGACGCCGAGGACGACGTCTAGCCTCTCTCGTCCATCGCTTGTATATTAGCGCAGGGCCGCGCCGGCTTCGGTTGGCGCGGTCCTTACTTTCGGATTCGCCCAGAATGCGGCGACCAGGGCCAGCGCACCGCACAGAGCGAAGCCGGCGGTCAGCGGCACGGTGGTGCGATCGAACGCCTGGCCGACGGCGAGCCCGATCAGCGCGCCGCCGGTGGTCGTGATCAGCCCCTGGAGCGCCGAGGCGGTGCCGGCGATATGGCCGACCGGCTCCATCGCCAGCGCGCCGGCATTGGCGCCGACCAGGCCGAAGCAGGCGAGCGTCAGCGCCTGGAGAACGACGAACGCCCAGAGCGTCTCGCCGAAAGTGAGCACGATGCCGAGATGGACGAGCGACATCATCGTCAGCGCGGCGAGCGCGACGAGCAGCAGCAGCCGCGCCCCGAGCCGCATCACCAGCCGCGAATTGGCGTAGGAGCTCAGCGCCATCGGCCCCGCGATGCAGGCGAAGACGAGGCCGATCAATTGCGGCCTTTCGAACACGTCGAACACGATCTGCTGGATCGAGCCGATGAAGGCGAACAGGCCGCCGAAGGCGAGCGTCGAGGCGAGCGTGTTGCCGATCGAGGCGCGGTTGCCGAGCGTCTCCGCCACCGCCTGCCCGATCTGCGCCGGCGAGAGCGAGCGGCGCGCTTCGAGAGGCAGCGTCTCGGGAATCCTGATCCCGCCCCAGAGCGCCAGGATCAGGCCGTAGGCGGCAAGGCCGATGAAGATGTGCCGCCAGCTCCCGATCGCGAGCACCGCCTGGCCGAGCGTCGGCGCGAGCACCGGCACGATCATGAAGACGATCATCACCAGCGACATGATCTGCGCCATCGCGGCGCCGCGGAAGCGGTCGCGCACGATCGCCACCACGAGCACGCGCGTGCCGCCTGCCGCCACGCCCTGCATGAAGCGGGCGGCGAGCAGCAGGTCCATGCTTCCGGCCAGCCCCGACAGCGCGCCGAACAAGGCGTAGAAGGCCATGCAGCCGATCAGCAGCTTCTTGCGCCCGAACCGGTCCGCGAATGGCCCGTAGAAGAGCTGGGCCGCGCCGAAGCCGAGCAGATAGGCCGTGATCACCAGCTGGCGGCGATTGTCCTCGCCGACGCCGAGCGCCTCGCCGATCGCCGGCAGCGCCGGCAGCATGGCATCGATCGCGAGCGCGTTCGCCGCCATCAGCGCCGCCATCAGCACGACGAATTCTTTTCTGCCCGGCATGCGGGTTTCGGTCGGTTGCATCGCGCTCGCGCTTCGAGAGATCGGCTTGCCCTCTGCCCAAGCCGGCCGAGGGCGGCAAGTTCCAATTCCCGCGCCGCCGGGCTAGGAGCGCGCCATGATCATCGTCCATCACCTCGAAAATTCGCGCTCGCAGCGTATCCTATGGCTGCTCGAGGAGCTCGGCCTCGAATACGAGGTCGTCCGCTACGAGCGCGACGGGAAGACGATGCTGGCGCCGCCGGCGCTGCGCCGAATCCACCCGCTCGGCAAATCGCCGGTGATCGAGGATGAGGGGAGGGCGATCGCCGAGACCGGGGCGATCGTCGACTATATCGTCGAGAAAGCGGAAGGCCGGCTCGGTCCGCCGGCGAACCGCGACTCGGTGCTGCTCTACCGCCACTTCCTCCATTATGCCGAGGGCTCGATGATGCCGCCCTTGCTCGGCCTCCTGATCGTCAACCGCCTCGGCCTGCTCGGCCGCCCCGCGAAAAAGCCGCTCCTCAAGATGCTCGGCCACCATTTCGACTGGCTCGAGAGCGAGCTTGCCGGCCGCGACTGGTTCGCCGGCGACGAATTCACCGCCGCCGACATCATGATGAGCTTCCCCCTGGAAGCGTCCCGGGCCCGCGCCGGCCTGGGCCCGGACCATCCCAACCTCGTCGATTGGCTGGAGCGAATCCACGCCCGCCCGGCTTATTCCGAAGCGCTGAAGAAGGGCGGGCCTTACGCCTACGCCTGACGCTTGGCGCTGAGCGCGAGCTGTACGGCGAGCGCGCCCATTGCGGTCGCCGCCAGCCAGCGCGCCGCGCGCCCGAGCCAGCCGACATGCCGAAGCCGCGCCGCCGCGCCCGCCGCGGCGAGGGCGATCACGATGTTGACCAGCGTGCCGGCGAAATCGAACCACAGGCCGAGGAAGAGGATCTGCAGCGCCGGCACCGATGCCGCCGGATCGACGAACTGCGGAAGGAAGGCCAAGAAGAAGAGCGCGACCTTGGGATTGAGAATGTTGACCAGCATCGCCGCCCGGAACAGCCGCCACCCCGACGCCGCCGGTCGGACCGTCTCGGCCGCGGGCCCCTGGCCGCGCACCAGAGAGAAGGCGATCCACAGCAGATAGGCGGCGCCGGCCCATTTGATCAGGTCGAACAGGACCTGCGAGGCGGCGAGGATCGCCGACAGCCCCAGCACCGCGGCGAAAATGTGGACCAGGGCGCCGGTCCCGACCCCGAGCGAGGCGATGATGCCGTCGCGCCGCCCGCCGCGCGCGGCGCTGGCGATGACGAAGGTCATGTCCGCGCCCGGCACGATGTTGAGCGCGAGGCCGGCGGCGACGAAGGCGAGGAAGACCGGCAGGGCCGGCAGCAATTCGATTCCCCCGATCTCGATCATCGCGCGAGGCTAGCACAATCCTCAAGCAAGCGAGAGGTTGACTTTTCCCCGCTTGCGCGCCCCGATGCGCCGAGTCCGGAACAAGGGGAAGCCAGATGGAATCGACCGTGAAGCGGCGCGTGCCGCTGCAGATGAAGATGCTGATCGGCTTCCTGATCGGTCTCGTCGCC
>DASQFO010000326.1:0-6929 GCA_035633095.1 Allosphingosinicella sp.
GTGAGATCGAAGTCGATCAGGAAGCTTACCACCTCATCGCTGGCGCCGCGCGCGGTGACCGCGTCGGCATCGGTGAGGCCGATCGTCCGCACGTGCCGCCAGACCGATCTCCGCACGGCGGCGCGCCGCGCATTGTCGCCGGCGCCGCCGAGACGGAAGAGCATGTCGACGATTTCCTCGACCACCGTCGCGATCTTGAGCTGGCCGTAGGCGGCATAGGCATAGCCCGCCTCGCGCGAGGCAAGGCTGTGCGCCTTGGCGCGCCAGGCGCCGATTCGGGCCGGCGTCGGGCTCGCCAGGAAGAAGCTCGAGCCGATGCCGCGCTCGATCGTCGCCTCGACCTCGGGCCGGATCGATTCGATGATTAGCCTCAGCCGCCGGATCCGCGCCGAGATCCGTTCGATCCCTTCGAGATTGTCGCGGATCGGCTGTTCGCGGGGGATGTCGGAAAGCGCGCCGAACACGGTTGCGAAGAAGCCGGGCGGTTCGGCCGCGCCGCCGCTGCCCAGGCGGACGCTCTTCATGCCGGGCTTGGGGTCGATATAGACGAAGCGCCGGTCGACCTCGCGCCGCGCCGGTCTTTTCTCGAGCGCCGCCACGGCGGGGCCGAACGGCGCGTTGTGGAGCACCGACCCGTCGATCAGGATCGCTTCCTCGGCCTCGCCGAGCGCGGATCGCCGCGGCATAGCCCGGGCCAGGAAGGCTGCCCGGCCGGGCCAATCTTGCCCGCGCTTCTCGATGCACCGGTCGAGCTCGCTCACGTTGAACGGGGGGAAGGCGCCGGGGAAGCTCGCGGTCGCGCGGGCGGCGAAGGTGAGCTCGGCGGGGTCGGCGAGGCG
This sequence comes from Allosphingosinicella sp., assembly GCA_035633095.1. Classification (GTDB taxonomy): domain Bacteria; phylum Pseudomonadota; class Alphaproteobacteria; order Sphingomonadales; family Sphingomonadaceae; genus Allosphingosinicella. The sequence continues at coordinate 840 of DASQFO010000326.1, forward strand.
CCGGCCCGCGCCGCCGGGATCATGGAACGACAAGGTCAGCCGGTGCTCGGTCTCGATCACCTCGGGCGGCGAGTTGAGCCTGAGCTGCTCGGGATAGCCATGGAAATCGGTGACGGTGACGAAGAGGTCGAGCGGCTGGTAATCGGGGAGCAGGGGCGCGCCCTTGGGCCCTTTCCCCATCGCCTCGAACGCGTCGAGGATGAGGTTGGTCAGCGCCGGCCCGCTGAACGGCGGCGCGAACCAGGGCGCGCGCACGAAATTGGCGAGCTTGGCCTTGATCTCGGCGCGGTGGGCGGGCTCGACCGTCTTGTCGATCGTGCCCGAGCGCGCGGTGAGCGCCCAGGCGAGAGGGACGGCGGCCAGCTTGGCCGCGCGCGACATCGTGCCGCCGCCGGGATCGAGCAGGGTGTCGACATCGGCCGAATCGAGCCACAGCTCGGTCAGCGGATCGAGCGTCTCGCCGGTCGCGATGGCGTGGGAGAGGAAAACGGCGTTGATCCCGCCCGCGCTGGCCCCGGCGAGGATATCGACGAGAACGCGCAGATCGACGTCCGCCTCGCTGGAAATGCGCCGCAGCAGGGTCGCATAGACGTCCTTCGCGCTGTCGCGGGCCTGGACGGCCTGGCTCGCCTTGGCGAGGCGCCAGATCTCCTTGGTAATGCCGTGCATGTAGACGGCGAGGCTGACGCCGCCATAGCAGACCAGGGCGATGCGCAGTTCCTTCTCCCGCATGCGGTCAGGGCCTGTATTCGATACTGGCGGTGGCCGTGATCGGCCGGGGAAGGCGGCTGGCTAGGAGCGGGCCGAAAAGCGGGCCGCGCAGCCCGGTTGAGGTCCGCGACGCCGCCAGCCGCCTTCCCCGGCCGACCGCGAAGCGGCGCGCTGTCCTTTGCCGCCCGGCGGCGTCGCTTCGTCGGTCACGATGAATCTTCATCGCTCCCTCCTCTCTCCTAGCCGGACAACAAATGCCAGCCCGTCACGACCGCCGCCAGTACCGAATACAGGCCCATACGTGGCAGGAAGGCGATGTCCTGTCGAGCAACGCACAATACCCGCCGGCCGGCCTGCTTCCTTTTGCCGATATGGCCAGCTAAGGCGCGCCGGAGCTGGTTTTTTGGGGCCGTGTCTTTGAGGCGCTTCGTCATTTACGCCGTGGCCGGGCTGGCCCTCGTCATCGCGATTTGGGCCGGGGCGGTCTATCTCAGCACGCCTTTGCCGCTTACGCCCGCGCAGCGCTTCGAGATTCCCGTCGCGGGCGCGGCGCCGCACCGCCCCGGCGCGGTCGACTATGCCCGGCTCGATACGCGTCTTCGGCTGCTGATGGCCGATCCGCGGATGGTCGGCATGGCGATCGCGGTTGTCGAAGGAGGCGAGATCCGCTTCATCAAGGGCTATGGCGTCACCGCCGCCGGCGGCAGCGAGCCGGTCACGCCTGACACCGTCTTCCGCTGGGCCTCCTTGTCCAAGGGCGTCGCCGCCGACCTGGTCGCGCGGCTCGCCGATCAGGGCCGGCTCTCGCTTTTCGAGCCGGTCAACCGCCACGCCGCCTCGCTCAGGCTTCCCGGGGGCAACGAGAATGTCGCGACCGTCGCCGATCTGCTTTCGCACCAGCTCGGCCTGTTCGGCCACGCCCAGGATTCGAAGCTCGAGGACGGGATCGCGCCGCATTATCTGCGTGGCACGCTGGCGACTCTCCACAACATCTGCGCGCCGGGCACCTGCCATGCCTATCAGAACGTCGCCTATGACGCGGCCTCGGAGATCGTCGAGCGGGTGACCGGCCAGCCCTACGGCCAGGCGGTGCGCGAGCAGTTCTTCGCGCCTTTGGGCATGACCGGCGCGAGCACGAGCCGCGCCGGTCTGATGCGCTCGCCGAGCTGGGCGCGCCCGCATGTCGGCGCCCGTCCGGTCCGCCCCGAGGACGTCAACGACATCTACTACCGGATCCCCGCCTCGGGCGGCGTCAACGGCTCGATCAAGGACCTCGCCATCTGGATGCTGGCGCAGATGGGTTTGGCGCCCGACGTCCTGCCCGAGCACGTCCTCGCCGCGGTGCAGGCGCCGCGTGCGCGGACGCCCGGCGAGAATTTCCGCCGCCGCAGATTCCGCGAGCGCACCTCGGCATCCGCTTATGGCCTGGGCTGGCGAATCCTCGACTATGCCGGTCACCGGGTGATCGGCCATCATGGCGGCGTCCGCGGCTACCGCTCGACGATCCTGTTCGATCCCGCGCTTCGCTCGGGCGTCGTATTGCTGTGGAACTCGTCGAGCCCGCGCCCCAACGCACTCGAATATGAAGTGATGGACATGGTCTACCGCCTGCCGCCGCGCGACTGGCTCGAGCTCGACAAGCCGCCGGAGCCCGCTGCCCCTTTGCCGGAAACGAACGGCCTCACCGAGAATGAGGGCAACTAAACCGGCCTGATTTCGGCCCAGATCGGCAGGTGATCGGAGGCGCGGCGCGAGGTCGCGCTGCGGTGAGTGCCGCTGGCAACGATCTCGAGATCGCGCGACACCATGATCCGGTCCAATGAGGCGATCGGCCGGCGGGCGTGGAAGCTCCTCCCGCACGGCGCGAAATCGTGATGCGCGGCGAAATCGGCGAGGCAGCCGCCGCGCGTGCTCCATTCGTTGAGGTCGCCCATCAGCACCGCGTGGCGCTCGCCGCCGCGCTCGCCCAGATGGGCGAGAATCGCCTGGGCCTGCCGGCGCCGCCAGAGGCCGGAAAGGTCGAGATGCATGCCGACGCAGCGCAGCGCGACACCGTCGACCTCGACGTCGGCGAGCACCGCGCCGCGCGGCTCCAGCGAGGGCAGATCGAAGAGGTGGTGCTCGACAACGGTCACGCTCTTGCGCACCAGGAGCGCGTTGCCGTGCCAGCCGATGCTGCCGGCGCGGATGTCGAGCTCGACCGGCTTATAGTCGCTGTGCGCCTCGATCATCGCCAAGGGCAGCGCGCTGGCCCGCGAGCCGAAGCGGCGGTCCGCCTCCTGCAGCGCGATCACGTCGGCGTCGAGCTCGTTGAGCACGTGGATCGTCCGCTCCGGCCGGCGCCGGCGGTCGGCGCCGATCGCCTTGTGGATGTTGTAGGACGCGACGCGGATCATGGCGGGGGACAGATAGCGGAAATGGGGACAGTTGCTAGCAACTGTCCCTTAGTGCGCCTCGAGCTTGCCCAGAACGTGCGCGAGCGCCCGCGCCGCCTTGTCCGCCGCCAGCGCGACCGCATTGTCGATTCGCTCCGCCTCGGCGTGGACGGCGACCGGCTCGTGACCGTTGACGCGCGCCTCCAGGGTGACGCGCTTGTCGCCGCCGCCCTTGGGCCCGTTGACGTCCGCGACATGGACCTCGATCCGGGTCAGGCGCCGCTCGAATCTCTTCAGCTTGCCGCGGACGCGCGCCTCAAGCCGGGCATTGGCCTCGGCATCGCTGTTGATCTGATTGTCGGTCCTGATCTGGACGATCATGCCTGCCTCCGCGCTTTTGCCTCGCCGGGATAATGCGGGGCGGGGCAGGGACGTTCCCGATCCGCGGAATTTGCTGGATGTTCTGCTTATGTTTCGCTAGGCGAGAGCAATGGCGAAGCCGAAGAAGCGTTATGTCTGCCAGGCTTGCGGGTCGCTCAGCACCCGCTGGACAGGCCAATGCGCCGAGTGCGCGGAGTGGAACAGTTTGGTCGAGGATGCCGAGGGCGTGGTGACGCCCTTCTCCGCCAGGCACAATCTGCGCAGCGGCGGCCGGCGAGTCGACCTGGTCCGGCTCGAGGCGGAGATCGCGCTGCCGGACCGCGTGCGCACCGGCATCGCCGAGTTCGACCGGGCGCTCGGCGGCGGCCTGGTCGCCGGCTCGGCGAGCCTGATCGGCGGCGATCCCGGCATCGGCAAGTCGACGCTTATGCTGCAAGCAGCCGCGAGGGTCGCCGCGCAAGAGCTTGATGTGGCTTATATTTCCGGTGAGGAAGCTGCAGACCAAATACGGCTGCGCGCGCGCCGCCTCGGGCTCGGCGCTGCGCCGCTGCGGATCGCCGCGGCGACCTCGGTCCGCGACATATTGACCACGCTCGGCGAATCGTCGCCGCCGGCGCTGGTGGTCGTCGATTCGATCCAGACCATGTATTCGGACCTGATCGAGGGCGCGCCCGGCACGGTCAGCCAGGTCCGCGCCGCCGCGCACGAGCTGATCCGCTTCGCCAAGGAGAGCGGCGCCGCGCTCGTCCTGGTCGGCCATGTCACCAAGGACGGCGCCATCGCCGGGCCGCGCGTGCTCGAACATATGGTCGATACCGTGCTGAGCTTCGAGGGCGAGCGCAGCCATCAATACCGAATCCTGCGCGCGACGAAGAACCGCTATGGCGGCACCGACGAGATCGGCGTCTTCGCGATGGGCGACGAGGGGCTGGCCGAGGTCGCCAACCCCTCCGCGCTGTTCCTCACCGACCGCGGCGAGGCGGTGCCGGGCGCGGTCGTCTTCCCGGCGCTCGAGGGGACGCGGCCGGTCTTGGTCGAGATCCAGGCGCTCACCGTCCGCCTCGCCAGCGGCGCCACTCCCCGCCGCGCCGCCGTCGGCTGGGATTCGGGGAGGCTCGCGATGATCCTCGCCGTCCTCGAGGCGCGCTGCGGGCTCAGCTTCTCGACCTGCGAGGTTTATCTGAACGTCGCCGGCGGCTACCGCGTCACCGACCCCGCCGCCGACCTCGCCGTCGCCGCGGCCCTCGTGTCGGCGCTCGCCGAACGCCCCGTGCCGCCCGAAACGGTGGCGTTCGGCGAGGTCTCGCTGTCGGGCGAATTGCGCCCCGTCGCCCACGCCGGCCTGCGCCTCAAGGAATCGGCGAAGCTCGGCTTCGAGCGGGCTTTGATCCCGGCCGCATTGGCCGGCGAGAAGAGCCCGATGCGTGTCGGGGGCTTCCGCACCCTCGCGCAACTCGTCGATCACTTGCTGGGCAGATAGGCATCGACCCTGGAGACCCACGCTCCGTTCGTCCTGAGCCTGTCGAAGGGCGCTCCTTCCTGCCGGGCGAAGAACAGGAGAGGGCTTCGACAAGCTCAGCCCGAACGGGCAGGGTGCTTTCCAACGTCCGCAACTCGCACTAGGCAGATTCCATGGGTCTCACCGCGCTCGACATCATCGTCGTCCTACTCGTCAGCGCCGGTTTGGTGTTCGGCTATTTGCGCGGATTCGTGTCCGAGATCCTGTCGCTGTTCGCCTGGTTCCTGGCGATCGTCGCGCTCCGCTACCTGCACGAGCCGGTGCGCGACCTGCTGGTCGGGCCGGTCGGCACGGTCTCCGGCGCCTCGGTCCTCGCCTTTGCGATCGTCTTCGGCCTCGTTTTCGTCGGCGGCAAGCTCGCCTCGCGCCGGCTCGGCGGGCGGGTCCGCAACTCGGTGGTCGGGCCGGTCGACCGGCTACTCGGCGCCGGCTTCGGCGCCTTGAAGGGCCTCATCGGCGCGACCATCCTCTATCTGGTCATCAGCCTGGTCTACGACACGGTCTGGGGCCGGGCGGCGCAGCGGCCCGAATGGATGACGAACTCGCGCACCTATCCCCTGCTGCAATCGAGCGGAGCCACCATCGTCGACCTGGTCGAGGCACGCCGCGGCCCCGCGCCGGAAGGCAATGAGAGCGCCGGGAACGGCCAGTGACCGAGATAAAGCTGCACGACACGATGGCGCGGGAGAAGCGCGTCTTCATCCCCGCCGATCGGGCCCGCGTCACCATGTATGTATGCGGGCCGACGGTGTACAATCGCGCCCATATCGGCAACGCCCGACCGGCGGTGGTGTTCGACGTGCTCGCCCGCTTGCTCCGTCACACCTATGGCGAGGGCAGCCTCGTTTACGCCCGCAACGTCACCGACATCGACGACAAGATCATCGAGGCCGCGCGCGAGGAGGGCGTCGAGCCGTCGGCGATCACCGAACGGTTCGAGCGCTTCTACAACGAGGATATGGGCGCGCTCGGCGTGCAGCTGCCGACCATCGCGCCGCATGCCACGCAGCATGTGGCCGGGATGGTCGCGATGATCGCCCGGCTGATCGGGACCGGCAATGCCTACGAGGCGGACGGCCACGTCCTCTTCCACGTGCCCTCCGA
>DASQFO010000327.1:0-2265 GCA_035633095.1 Allosphingosinicella sp.
ATGACCAACCCATCGCTGTCGGGCCGCGGCGCGGCCTTGCAGACCAGCGGCGCACATCCCCGCAAGCTCACCATCCCCCGCGGCCGGGACTAAGCCCCAATGTTTGCCGAAAAGCCGGTCGCGATCGTCGACATCGGCTCCAACTCGGTCCGCCTCGTCGTCTATTCGGGCGCGACCCGGATCCCGTCGGTCATCTTCAACGAGAAGGTGCTCGCCGGGCTCGGCCGCGAGGTCGACCGGACCGGGAAGATCGGCGAAGCGGCCGAGGCGCGGGCGCTCGCGGCGCTCGAGCGCTTCCACATGCTGGTCGGCCAGATGAACGTCGTCCGCACCCGGACCGTCGCCACCGCCGCGGTCCGCGAGGCTTCGAACGGCGAGGCATTCCTCGAACGGGTGCGCCGGCTCGGCTTCAAGCCCCGGATCCTGTCCGGCGACGAGGAAGCCAGAAGGGCGGGGCAGGGCGTCCTCTCGGCAATACCCGACGCCGACGGCATCGTCGGCGATCTCGGCGGCGGCAGCCTCGAGCTTGTCGAAGTGTCGGGCGCGCGCGTCCTGCGCAACGCCTCGCTTCCACTGGGCGTGCTGCGCCTCGACGCGCTGCTCGAAAAAGGGTCGCTCGCCAAGAAAGTCGCCAAAGCCGTCGCCGCGGCCGGATTCGAGGGCGCCGCCGCGGGCAGGCCCTTCTACATGGTCGGCGGCAGCTGGCGCGCGCTCGCCCGGCTCGAAATGGCGCTGACCGATCATCCGCTCCCGGTCACCCACCAGCACGCCATGGCCCCGGCGCGCCCGCGCGAGCTCCGCGACATATTGGCCAGGGTCGAAAAGGCCGACATGCACGACATCCCCTCGGTCTCGATCTCGCGCTTCCCGACCCTGCCCAACGCCAACCTCCTGCTCGACGCCCTGGTCGGAATGCTCGACCCGAGCCGTCTCATCGTCTCGAGCTTCGGCATCCGCGAGGGCCTCTTGTTCGACGAGCTGTCGAAGGCGGAGCGCGCGCTCGACCCGTTGATCGAGGGCGCGCGCGAAGCCGGGGCGGGGCTCGGCCGCTTCGCCCAGCATGGCGACCTGCTCGACGCCTGGATCGCGCCGGCCTTCGACGACGATCCGCGCCATGCGAGGCTGCGCCTCGCCGCCTGCCTGCTCGCCGACATCGCCTGGGCCGCGCACCCCGATTTCCGCGCCGAGCGCGGCATCGACATGGCGCTGCACGGCAATTGGGTCGCGATCGACGGGCCCGGGCGGGTGATGCTGGCCCAGGCCCTGTTCTGCAATTTCGGCGGCGGCCGCGATCCGCCCTATCCGGCGATCGCCGCTTTGTGCAGCCCGGCCGAGCTCGAGCGCGCCTCGGCCTGGGGCTTCGCGATGCGCCTCGGGCAGCGCCTGAGCGGCGGCGTCGCCGCCGGCCTCAAGCGGAGCCGGCTCAGCCGCGACGGCGATCGGCTGAGGCTCCACGTCAGTGCCGACACCAGGGCGCTGCGCGGCGAAATCGTGGAACGCCGGCTCAAGACGCTCGCCGGCGCCCTCGGGCTGCAGCCCGTCTTCTAGGTCCGTACGAGTACAGACCTTAGCCGCAGGCGAGCCGTTCGACCCGGCCCCGCGCATCGACATGCACGTTGAGCCGGTCGGTGCTGTAATCCATGGTCACCGCGTCGCCCGGCCGGATCCAGCGCAGCCGCGCCGCGCCGCTCAGCCGCAGCGCCTCGGCGCCGAGCGCTTCCGTCGCCGCCCGCCCGACGAGCACGCCGGCGGCCTCCGCATTGCAGCCGCCCTCGTCGAGCGCGGGCCCAGGCGCGGACGCCGGCTCGGGCGGCGCGGCCGCGCAGGCGGCGAGCGCCGCCGCCAGGAGAATGACCTTCATTCCTGCGCCTCCAGCTTCGTACGGGTGATCACCAGCTTGCCGTTGAGGATCGCGAAGGCGACCCGCCCTTCGACCAGGTCGACCGCGTCGCGGCCGAATTCCTCGAACCGCCAGCCCTCGAGGATGGCGAGTCCCTCGCGACGCCCCGCGGCCAGCAATTCCAGCTCCTCCGAGCGCGCCACCAGCCGCGGCGCGACATTGCTTTCCCGCGCCCGGATCTTGAGCAGCAGCTTCAGGAGGTCGGCGACCAGCGCGCCTTCGCGGCCCAGCCCGGGCCCACGGTCCTCGCGCGCCGGCAATTCGGAGGCGGGCAGCGGATCGGCATTGGCCATCGCCTCCATCATTCGCGCGCCGATATCGTTGCCGCGCCACGCCGCCGAAAGGCCGCGGACCTGGCCGAGCGC
>DASQFO010000328.1:0-11440 GCA_035633095.1 Allosphingosinicella sp.
ACCGGGGGCGCCGACCGCATTCGGCAGGCGCAATCCGCCGTCCGCGAGGGCGAATCGAACGCCCTCCAGGTGCGCATGGAGCTGCAGGCCGATTGCTATGCGGGCGTCTGGGCGGCGCGCGAGCGCGGCGCGATGGAGCCCGGCGACCTCGAGGAGGGGATGCGCGCCGCCGCCGCGATCGGCGACGACACGATCCAGCGCGCAGGGCAAGGCCGGGTCGTGCCCGAGAGCTTCACCCACGGCACGGCGGCTCAACGGCAGGAGGCGCTGCTGCGCGGCTATCGCGGCGGCGACCTCGCCGCCTGCGCGGGATATACGCAGGGGATTTAGGCGACTATCCTCCCGCCCGAACAGGGAGGATTTCATGCACCGCTTGCTTGCTTTGCTGCTGCTTGTTCCGCTCGCTGCATCGTGCGCGACGGTGCCGCCGGCGCCCGCCTTCATCAGCGACCGCATCGGCGTCACAATGGTCGGCTCCGGCCCCGACGTGGTGCTGATCCCGGGGCTCAGCTCGCATCCCGACGTGTGGCAGAGCACGATCGCCGCCGTTCCCGGCTACCGCTACCATATCGTCCACGTCTCGGGCTTCGCCGGGCGGCCCGCCGGAGCCAATGCGGCCGGCCCGGTGCTGGCTCCGGTCGCCGAGGAGATCGCGCGCTACATCGGCGAGGCGCGGCTCGACCGCCCGGCGATCGTCGGCCATTCGATGGGCGGGAGCTGGGCGATGATGGTCGCCGGCCGCCATCCCGGCCTCGTGTCGCGGGTGATGGTGGTCGACATGATGCCTTTCCTCGGCGCGATGTTCGGCGGCCCGGCCGCGACGCCCGAGAGCCTGCGCCCCATCGCCGAGCAGATGCGGAGCGGGATGAGCGCGAACTCCGGCGACGAGGCGCGGCGGCGGGTCGTCGGCCCGATGATCGCGACCATGGTCAAGACCGAGAGCCTTCGCGAGGGCGTGCTCGCCCACTCGCTGGCCAGCGACCGGGCGGTCTCGGCGCAGGGCTTTTACGATCTCATCGTCACCGATTTGAGGCCCGATCTCGCCCGTATCGACGTGCCGCTGACCGTGCTCTGGGTCCATCCGCCCAATGCGCCGATTTCGGAGGCCCAGCTGGCGGCCTATTACCAGGGCGCCTATGGCGGCGTGCCCGGCGCGGTGGTGCGCCGGATCCCCGATTCCTACCACTTCATCATGTTCGACCAGCCCGAGGTCTTCCAGCGCGAGCTCAGGGCTTTCCTGCCGCCGCTCTGAAAATAGGGACTGTCCCTGTTTTCTAGTTCCTGTCCCTATTTAATTCGCGGGCGCGCGGAAGATCACCCGGCCGCGGCGCGAGACGAGCAGCTGCTGGAGCGTGACGGGGTGGAAATAGGCCTCGACCCGGTCGCCCTGCGGCGTAGTGCCGTAAACTTCGTAGCAGCCGCCGTCGATCTTGGTGCGGCGGACCTGCCAGCCCTGGCGGGTCAGCGTCTCGACCAATTGCGCCTGGGTGCGCCAGCCCGTTTGCGGGCCGGCATCGCAGGTCATCCGTCCGGTGGCGCTCGCGGGGGCGGCGAGAGTGGCGAGACCGCAGGCGGCGGCGGCGAGGAGGAGGCTGTGGGTCTTCATGATCTTTCCTTCGGCTAGGCAGGTGAACGCAGGGATCGGCGCGATCCAAAGAGGCGGGCGAGCCGCCAAGCTTCGAGCAGGGCAAGCGGCGCGAATGTTACCAGCGCCTCGATGAGCGCGTTGTGAACGATTATCCAGTGCGCCAGGATGAGCAAAGCGGCGGGGTAAGCGAGGCGGTGCAGCTTCTTCCAGCCGCGCTTCAGCATCCGCACCGAGGCGTCGTTGCTGGTCAAGGCGAGCGGCAGCATGAGCAGGAGCGCCGCCCATCCGGTCCAGATGCCGGGCAGCTCGAACTCGGCCAGGACGTTCGCCGGCGTCTCCATCTCGGCGATGTAGAAGGCCAAATGCAGGAGCGCGTAGCAGAAGGCGGCGACGCCGAAGGCGCGACGGCGGCGGAGCAGCCAGGAAACCGGCCGCGCGCGCGGTAGCAGCGCCGCGAGCGGCGTCAGCATCAAGGCGAGAAGGATCAGCCGCGCCGCCCAAATGCCGCTGGGGCCGACCAGCTCGTCGGGCCACACATCCTGGGCGGCGAAGCGATAGAGGATGTGCGCCGCCGGCAAAGCGAGCAGCGCCCAGAGGAAGGCCCTGCTGTTCAGGAGAGAGCGTATCGGGGCTGCCACGGAACTTCCTATCGCCCGCTCGTCAGAAGCGGAAACGCACCGTGCCGCGCGCCGTGATCGGCGCGCCGGTGGTGATGTTGTTGTCGTTGTGCGCGGTCGGGAAATAGGCGGCGTCGAGAAGATTTTCGACATTCACCTGCGCCTCGATCGCTTCCGAAAGCCAGACGAAGATTGCGGCGTCCACCCGCGTGTAAGCGGGGAGCACGACCGCGTTGCCGATCGAGGCGAAGCTTCGCGACTGGTGATGCAGGCCGAGGCCGGCGCCGATGCGCGGGGTGAAGTCGTAGCGCGTCCACGCCGAGACCTGGTGTTTGGGCACCTGCGCCACGTCGCGGCCGGCAGGGGCCGCGCTCGTGCTGCGGCGGATTTGTGCGTCCTGGAGGGCATAAGCGAGGCTGATCTGCCAGTTGCGGCGGATCCGGCCGGCAGCCTCCAGCTCGAGCCCGCGGCTGCGCTGCGCGCCGGTGAGCACGACCTCGCCGGGACTTGGGCCGGCGGCGCGGGTGTTGGTGCGGTCGAGCCGGTAAAGCGCCGCCGAGAGGAGCAGGCCCTGGCGCGGCTCCCATTTCACCCCGATCTCGTAATTGTCGAAACGCTCCGGCGCGAGCGCGGCGAGGCTGAGGTCGAGCGAATTGAACTGGTCGCCCGATTGCGGAAGGTAGGAACGGCTGTAGCTCGCATAAAGGGAGACCGGCGGGGCGGGGTGCACGATCAGGCCGAGCCTGGGCGACCAGAGGTCGTCGCCGCGCTCGAAACGCGTGCCGGCGAGGAGGTCGGACACCCTAAGGTCGAAGCGGTCGTAGCGCAGCCCGGCGACCAGCTCGACCGGACCGAACTCGACCTGGTCCTGCACGTAGAAGGCGAGGATCTCGGCGTCGCTCGCGGTCGAGCGCTGGCCGGTGCCGGGCCGGAAAGTGATCGGTGGGAGGACGAGCGGATCGGCGAGCGCGACCGTCGTGCGGCGGCCGCCCTGCGTGGTCGGCACGCCGGAATCGAAGAAGCCGTTGAGGCGCTGGTTGGCGCTCGCCTGGTTGCCATATTCGAAGCCCATGAGGAGGGTGTGGCGGACGGATCCGGTATCGACGTTCCAGACCAGATCGGTCTGGCTGAACAGATTCTCGCGCTGGAAGGCATCGAAATAGGCCTCGATGCCGACCTGACGGACGCCTCCCCCGGCGGTGACCGGCGTCGCCGCGAAGGCATTGCGATAGGCTTTGTCGTAATCGGCGAAGAGGAGGCGGCTGACCAGGGTCAGCGCAGGCGCGAAGCGGTGCTCGACCGTGCCGCGGACGATATGGCCCGCAAAGTCCATCCGGTTGACGCCCTCGGCGCCGAAGAAGGTGTCGCGAAAGCCGGCGAGCGGACGGCCGTTCTGCGAAGGCACGCCGCGGTCGACGACCCGCTCGTCGTCGACATATTCGTAGGAAAGGCCGATGCCGCTGTCTGCGCCGGGCAGGAAGCGGAGCGCGGGACTGACCGCGATCAGGCGCCCGTCATAGGCGTCGCGATGGTTGGCGAACACCTCATAGACCGCGTTCAGCCGCGCGGCGATCCGGGGCGAGAGCGGCCGGTTGAGATCGGCATCGGCCTGCCAGGCGCCGAACGTGTCGACCGAGCCGCTAGCGCCCAGCGACCGCTCGAACAGCGGAACCTTGGTGACGCGATTGATCACGCCGCCGCCGCCGCCGCGGCCGAAGACCATCGCATTGGGGCCGCGCAGCACCTCGACCCGCTGCAAATTGTAGAGCGGGCGGTAATATTGGATGTCGTCGCGCAGGCCGTCGACGAAGAAGTCCGCCGTGCTGTTGTTGCCGCGGATCGTGACCTGGTCGCGATGGCCCTCGCCCTGGCCGATCATCGTGCCGGGGATCGTGCGCAGGACGTCGCCGATCGAGCGCATCGCGCGGTCGTCGATCTGGCGCTCGGTGACGAGGCTGACCGCCTGGGGGACGTCGCGCAGCGGCGTATCGGTGCGGGTCGCGGTGCGGGTCGAATCGGCGCCGTCATCGTCGCGCGCGCCGGTGACGACGATAACGCCGCCCCCTCCCCCTTGCTCGCCCGCATCGACGACCGCCGCGGCGTCGTCCCGGGCGGCTTCGTCGCCGGCGGCGAAAGCCGGCGTCGCCAACGTACAGGCGAGGGAAAGGAGGGAGACCGAACGCACGAACATCAATGAAGCCCCTTCGAACATGGAACGACGCTAATGCTGTTGATAATTATTCGCAATAGCATTTTCGAGAACGCCGATCGCCGCTGGCTCGGGGCGCGCTGCCGGTGCTAGATCGCCGGCATGGCGACAGCCCCCATTTTCTTCGCGACGCAGGCGGATTTCCGCCGCTGGCTCGCGGCGCATCACCAGAGCGCCCCCGAGCTGCTCGTCGGCTTCTGGAAGAAGGCGACCGGCAAGCCATCGCTCGATTGGCCCCAGGCGCGCGACGAGGCTTTGTGCTTCGGCTGGATCGACGGGGTGCGGAAATCGCTGGGCGACGAAAGCTACACCATCCGCTTCACGCCTCGGCGCAAGGGCAGCATCTGGAGCAAGGTCAATGTCGCTCGCTATGAGGCGCTGAGCGCGGCGGGGCGGATGACTCCTGCGGGCGTCCGCGCCTACGAAGAGAATAAGGGCCGCCAGGGCGTCTACGCCTATGAGAACGCGCTGAAGGAATTGACCGAGGCCGAGACGGCCGCGTTCGGGAAGAACAAGGCCGCATGGGCCGATTGGGAAAAGCGCCCGGCCGGCTACCGCAGGGTCGTGCTCCACTGGATCGGCAGCGCCAAGAAGCCCGAGACGCGGGCGCGCCGGCTGGCGACATTGATCGAGGACAGCGCGGCGGGGCGAAAGATCGCGGGCTACGATATCGGCCGGAAGCGGCCAGCCTAGGTCGCCGGCGGCGAATCTCCGCTCGAGAACAGGAAGCGCACGGCGATCGCCCCGAGCGCCACGATCTGGAGGAAGGTCTCAACCGTGACGGTGGTGATGAACGTCGAATAGCGAGTAAAATCGAGCGTGCCCGACCCGACCAGCACGGCCAGTGCGCAGTTGAACAGGATCAGCAGGCTGATCCAGACGATGATCATCGTCGACCAGAGAGTCCGCAGATTGAAGAACTTCTGACGCCCGAGGGTCTCCACCTTCTGCCGCTCGCCGGCGAGGATCGCCTGGTCCTTGTCGACGTCGGTCGGCGAGGTCGTCGTCGCAACGATGTCGCTGCGGCGGATGGTGGCGGGATCGGCAGCGGGCGCGGCCGCCTCAACCTTGCTGCCGCCGGCCGGCGCGGTCTCCATTGCAACAGTCTTGTTGCCGGCCGCCTGCGGCTTCTTCTTCGCGGGAGACTTGCCGGTCGCCTGCGGCCTCTTCTTCGCTGGAGTCTTGGTGCCGGCCGCCGGCGACCTCTTCGTCGCACCTGTCGTGCCGCGGCGGCCGGCGTTCACGAGACGGACAGCGCCAGTTGCGCGCGGATCACCTCGACCGGCGCAACGAAGAGAGACGCGAGGCTATCGGGCTCGCCCGTTATCTTGAGATTCTCCAGCATCCGTCTCGGCACGAGCAATTCGGCGGCGAACGCCTCCGCCTCCTTCTCCTCTTCCGATTCTCCGTTCCCGACCGGCGCGCCGCGCAGTAGCAACTTGTAATCGGGGGATTCGACATAAGAGGGGTGGAGCAGGAAATGTGCGAGCTCATGCGCAATCGCATAATTCTTCAGCTCCGGCGGCAGTTCGCGATTCACGTAAATGACTCGACTCGGGTCCGCATAGGCGGCCACCTTGTCGTTCGCCTCGGCGTTGAAGCTGGCGTACAGCACATTTGCCTTCTCGAGGCGGGCGATCCGCTCGGCATCGACCGGCGGCCTCTGGAACCCGTGCACCGCGACCAGATCGGCGGCACGCCGCCGCGCCTCTTCCACTCTATTCAGCAACCGAACCTCCTCTTGGCAGGTTGAATTATAGGAACCGGCTTGCTTGAATGCTAGGGCGCTGCGGGAGGGTACGCGCGAGTACCTCCCGAGCGACGGTCCAGCCTGAGCGGCAGCCCGCCCGCCGGGCGCAGGGTGACCATGCCCGACAGCCGCACCTCGCGCCCGGGCGTCGGCGCGAATCTCCAGGCCCTGAGCCAATGCGCGAGCACGGTCAGCGCCTCGATCGTGGCGAAGCGGGCGCCGACGCACAGCCGCGGGCCGCCGCCGAAGGGCAGGTACTGGAAGCGGTGGCGGCCGGCTTTGGCTTCGGGCCGGAAGCGGTCGGGATCGAAGACGTCGGGATCGTCCCAGAGCGCCCGGTGGCGGTGGATGAGCCAGGGCCAGATCGAGACGATGTCGCCCGCCGCGACCTCCGCGTCGCCGAGCCGGTCCGCCGCGGCCGCCTGCCGGTCGAAGCGCGGCACCGGCGGATAGATGCGCATGCTCTCCTCGAGGATCGCCCGCAGCAAAGGCAGCCGCTCGGGCAAATCCGAATCGCCCTCGCCGGCGCCGAGCGCCGTCTCCGCTTCCACCGCGGCCTCGGCCTGCAAGTCCGGCTGCTCGGAGAGCAGGAACAAGGTCCAGGTGATCGCATTGGCCGTGGTCTCGTGACCGGCGAGGTAGAAGGTCGCGGCATTGTCGACCGCCAGCGCCTGCGCTTCGGCGGGCTCGAACCGTTGGTTGAGCGAGCGGATCAGGCGGCCGAGGAAATCGTCGGGGCCGCCGTCGGGCAGCCGGTCGCGGACCAATGCGGTCAGGGTTTGGCGCAGGAAGACCTGGCCGGCCCGCGCCCGCCTGCCCTTGAGGCTCCACGGCATCAAGGGGAGGCCGAGCATGGCCTGGAGCCGCGCCTCGCTGACTCCCTCCAGCGCCGCGGTGATATGGTCCATCGCCGCGTCGGTGATCAGGCGCGGGTCGCCGGCGAACAGGCTGTCCGAAATGATCCGCATGGTGGTCGCGGTCGCCTGTGCCGCCATGTCCTCGGGTCCGCCGGCCCATCCTTCCATCGCCCGCCGCGCCGCGCCCGCGAAGACGGGGATAAGCGCGTCGATCGCCCCGGGCGCGAAATTGGCGGCGACGATCCTGCGCTGGTCGCGCCACAAGGCGCCGTCCGAGGAGAGCAGCCCGCGGCCGATGGTCCGCCTGAGCAAAGTCTTGACGATGTCGGGCTTCACATAATTGGCGGCATTGTCGAGCAGCACGCGCTGCACCGCATCGGGCGTCAGCGGGATGTGGACGGTGTAGCCGAGCACCTGGCGCCGTATGTAGGGCAGGCTGAACGCCCGCTCCGACCAGCCATAGACCGCGGTCCGCGCCCGCTCGCCGACAAGGCCGCGCCACACCGGCACCGGCCCGGAGCCGCGCGGCGGATGCGGCGGGATGAAGCGCTCAGCCGTCGAAGCCATTGCGCGCCGCCACCGCCCGGATCCGCTCGTCGCGGCCGGGGGCCATCTGCTCCATGCGCCGGCTATAGGAGGCCAGCAGTTCCGCCCCGGCGCGCTCGGGGCTGCCCGAGTCGAAAGGCGGCGCGGGGTCGTATTCGAGCGCGAGCTGGACCAGCCGCGCGTGATTCTCGCCGCGCACCGCCGCGGTGAGGGCGAGCGCGAAATCGATGCCGGCGGTGACGCCGCCGCCGGTGACGCGATTGCGGTCGAAGACGACGCGCTCCGCCACGGGCTCGGCGCCGAACAGGCGTAGATGGTCGCGCCATGCCCAGTGGCAGGCGGCGCGATAGCCTTTGAGAAGCCCGGCGGCGCCGAGGATCAGCGAGCCCGTGCAGACGCTGGTCACCCACGTGGCGCTTCCGCCGACGCCGCGCACCCATTCGAGCACCGCGTCATCCTCCATCATGTCGACGCAGGCGATGCCGCCGGGGACGCACAGGATGTCGGCGGCTTCCACCTCGTCGAAGGCCGCGGTCGGCAGGATCGAGAAGCCGGCGTCGGTCGGCACCGGGTCGCGGCTCTTCCAGACATAGTCGACTTTGGCCTTGCCGAGACGGGAGAGGAATTGCGCGGGGCCGGTGAAATCGAGCTGGGTCACTTGCGGATAGACGAGGAAGGCAACCGAGATCGGCTCCATGGCGTCTATTCCGCCGCCAGCAGGCGCTCCGCGCCGCCCAAATCGACGCTGACCAGGCGCGAGACGCCCTTTTCGACCATGGTGACGCCGAACAGGCGGTGCATGCGGCTCATCGTCACCGCATTGTGGGTGACGATCATGTAGCGGGTGTCGGTCTCGCCGGTCATCCGGTCCAGGAGATCGCAGAAGCGCTCGATATTGGCGTCGTCCAGAGGGGCGTCAACTTCGTCGAGAACGCAGATCGGGGCGGGGTTGGTGAGGAAGAGCGCGAAGATGAGCGCGATCGCGGTCAGCGCCTGCTCGCCGCCCGAAAGCAAAGTGAGGGCCGACAGGCGCTTGCCCGGCGGCTGGGCCATGATCTCGAGCCCCGCCTCCAGGGGATCGTCCGATTCGACCAGCTCGAGATGCGCCTGGCCGCCCTCGAACAGGGTGGTGAACAGGCTACGGAAATGGCGGTCGACGTCCTGGAAGGCGCTGAGCAGGCGGACCCGGCCCTCGCGGTTCAGGCTGCCGATCGAGCCGCGCAGGCGGTGGATGGCGACGCCCAGTTCCTCGCGCTCGGCCTGCGAGGCGAGCCGGGTCTCCTCCATTTCGTTCAATTCGGATTCGGCGACGAGGTTGACCGGGCCGATCCGCTCGCGCTCCTGCATCTGCCGCTCGAGCCGCGCGGATTCGATGGCGACGTCCTCGATCCCCGCTTCCTTGAAGCCAAGACTCGCCGGCAGCGCCGGCGGCGGGCAATCGAACTTCTCGCCCGAAATCCGCGCCATTTCGTCGCGGCGCCCCTCCTGCGCCTCGGCGCGGGCGGCGGCGCCGGCGCGCGCCTCGCGGGCCGAAGCCTGCGCCTCGCCCGCTTCGGCGAGCCTGGCCTCGGTCTCGCGCAGCGCCTCCTCGCCGGCGCGCTCGTGCGCGGCCGCGGCCTCGGCGGCTTCGGAAGACGCGACCGATTCCCCGGTCAGCGCCTCGATCTCGGCCTCCAATTCCCCGGGCGCCGCGGCGAGCCTTTGCGCCTCGGCTTCGGCTTCGGCGGTGCGGCGGCCGAACTCGGCGTGGCGCGTCCCGGCTTCGGCGGCGCGGGCTTGCCAATCGGCCTGCTCCTTCGTAGCCGCCTCGGCGCGCTGCTTGTCGGCGCCGACCGCGCGGGCATAGGTCGCGGCTTCGGCGCGGATTTCGGCCAAAGCGGCCTGCGCGCGCTCGGCATGGCCGCGAAGCTCGGCGACCCGCGCCTCGGTGGCCGCGGCATCGGGCAAGGCCGAAGCGACGCTCCCGGCCTCGTCCAGGGCGCGCTTGGCGTCGGCGAGATCGGCCTCAGCCAAAGCGGCGCGTTCGCCAAGTCCGGTGCGCCTGAGCTCGAGCCGCTCGATCTCCACCGCGCTGACGTCCTCTTCGCGCCCGGCCTCGCGGATCGCCGCCGACGCCTCGGCTTCGGCGCGGCGGCCGGCATCGGCGGCGTCGCGCGCGGCCTGCATCTCTTCATGCGCGCCGCCGGTGCGCCGCTCGGCCGCTTCGAGCGCGGCCCTGGCGCCGGGCAGAGCGGTTTCTATCTCGGCGAGCCGGTTGACCCGGATCAGCCGCTCGGCCGCCGCCGCGCCGAGCCCGGTCGCGACATAGCCGTCCCAGCGCCTCAAGCGCCCATCCATCGTCACCAGCCGCTGGCCGACCGCGAGCGCGACGCCGCCGTCGCGTTCGACGACCGCGATCTGGCGCAGCCGGCGCAGCAAAGCGGCGGGCGCCTCGACGTGATCCGAGAGCGGGACGGCGCCGGCGGGAAGCGCCGGATCGTCGGCCCTGGGCTCGGCCCCGGTCCAGCGGCGCGGCCCGTCGCCCTCGAGCGCGGCGTCGAGATCCTCGCCCAAAGCGGCGGCGAGCGCGTGCTCGTAGCCCGCCTGCGCCCTGATATGGTTGATCGCGCGGTCGCCGCTCGACCCTTCGACCGCCTTGACCAGCGCTTTGGCTTCGGACTGGATCGCCGACAAAGCTGCGCGCGCTCCAGCGGCCTCGCTTTCGGCGGCGTCGCGCGCGGCGGCGGCCCGCTGGCGCGCCGTCTCGGCCGTGGCGATCGCCGCGCTCGCCGCTTCGAGAGCCGCCTCGGCCGCCTCGCGCCGGGCGCGGGCGGCGGCGAGCGTACCGATCAGGTCCGAATCGCCGCCGAGCTCCGCCATCTGCTCCGCGATCCGCGCGGCTTCGGCTTGCGCCCGCTCGAGCTTCGACCGCGCCGCCTGCAAGGCCGCCTCGGCGACCCGCGCCTCGGCCTGCTCGGCGGCCTGGACCGCGCGCGCCTGGCCCAGAGCGGTCTCGGCGGCGCGGGCCTCGTCCTCGGCCGAAACGGTGCGCACGTCGATCGTGCCGCTTTGCTCCTGCGCCTCGGCGAGGCGCTGGGCGATCGCGCCAAGCTCCTCGTCGAGCCGGGCGATGGCGGCGGCGGCGTCGGCCTTGAGCGCCTCCTCGCGGGTCCGGTCGGCGGCGAGGGTGCGGCGGCGCTCGTCCAGTTCGGCGATGCGGCGGCGCACGGAGTCGCGCTCGGCGCGAAGCGCGGCGAGCTTGTGGCCGAGCGCCGACGCGCGCTCGCGCGCGCCTTCCGCCGCCTTGCGCTTGTCCGCGAGCGCTCCGGCGGCCTCGTTCTGACAGGCGGCGGCGGCGCGCTGCGCCTCGGCCGCCTCACCGACCGCCGCCTCGGCCGCCTGCGCCTCGGCCTTCGCCGTCTCGGCCGCCTCGGCCGCCTCGCGCCAGCGCGCGAAGATGAGCCGTGCCTCGGCGATCCTGATCTGGTCGGAGAGCTTGCGGTAGCGCTCGGCGGCGCGCGCCTGCCGCTTGAGCGCGAGCCCGCGCAGCTCCATGTCGGCGAGGATCTCGTCGAGGCGGATGAGGTTCGATTCGGTGGCGCGGAGCTTCTGCTCGGCGTCCTTGCGGCGCACATGGAGCCCCGCGATTCCGGCCGCTTCCTCGAGCATCAGCCGGCGCTCGGTCGGCTTGGCCGCGATCACCGCGCTGATCTTGCCCTGGCTGACCAAGGCCGGCGAATGGGCGCCGGTCGCGGCGTCGGCGAAGAGGAGCGCGACGTCCTTCTGGCGGACGTCGCGGCCGTTGACCCGATAGGCCGAGCCCGCGCCGCGCTCGATCCGCCGCGTGATCTCGACCTCGCCGGCCGGCGCCAGCGCGACGTCGCCTTCATTGTC
>DASQFO010000329.1:0-2962 GCA_035633095.1 Allosphingosinicella sp.
CACGGGCCCGATGCCCATCTCGTCGGGCTCGCAGCCGGCGACGGCGAAGCCGCGGAAGATCAGCTTGGGCTTGATGCCCAGCGCCTTGGCGCGGTCGAGCGACATCAGCACGGTGGCGGAGGCGCCGTCCGAGAGCTGCGAGGCGTTGCCGGCCGTCACCGAGCCCTGGCCGCTGTCCTTGTCGAAGTGCGGCGCCAGCTTGAGCAGGCCCTCGAGCGTCGTGTCGGCGCGGTTGCACTCGTCCTTGTCGACGTAGTAGTCCTCCTTGCCCGTGATCTCGCCCGTCTTCTTGTCCACGACGCCTCGCACGACCTGGAGCGGCGCCAGCTCTTCCTTGAAGAAGCCCTCTTGCTGGGCGCGCGCCGTGCGCTGCTGGCTCGCCAGCGAGAACTCGTCCTGCGCCTGGCGGCTGATCTTGTAGCGCTTGGCCACGACTTCGGCCGTGTCGCCCATGACCATGTAGAGACCGGGCTTGTGCTCCTTGACCCAGGGATTGGGGTCGCCGTCGCGCTTCATCATGCTGATGCTCTCGAGGCCGCCGCCGATCGCCGCCTCGGCCCCGCCCATCATGATCTGGTGGGCGGCCATGGCGATGGCCTGCAGGCCGGAGGAGCAGAAGCGGTTGACGGTGGTGCCGGCCACGGAGGCGGGCAGGCCGGCGCGGATCAGGGCCACGCGCGCGACGTTACTGCCCTGCGGGCCATTGGGCTGGGCGCAGCCCAGGATCACATCCTCGACTTCCTTGGGGTCGAGCTGGGGCGCCTTGCCGAGGACGTCCTTGATGCAGTGGGCGGCCAGGTCGTCCGGTCGGGTGATATTGAACGACCCGCGATGGGACTTGGCGAGGGGGGTACGCGAGCTGGCGACGACGACAGCTTCTCTCATGGTGGGGCTCCTTTCGTGGGGGGAAGGCTTGCCGGGATTATACGCGATGGGCGCCAGGGGCGGATAGGGCTCGGTGCCACTCCGTCACTTCTCGTTGAGGCGCCAGACGGCGTCCCAGTCGGGCGGTGGGGGGGCCGCCCGGAAGGCCACGCTGCGCTCGCGCAGCACCGCCGCGGGGCCGTCGTCAGGGCATCGCCGGAGGCATTCGGCGAACCGCTGCTCGGCGGTGTCCCAGTCCTGCCGGCGATAGGCCGCGAGGCCCTCGACGTAGAGGTCCCGGAGCTCGAGCAGGCCCGCGTCGATCTCGCCCGCGCGGCCCAGGAGCTCGAAGATGCGCACGGGCTCGCTCTTGCCGACGACGATGACGGTGTCGAGCTCGCGGGCATCGATGACCTGCTGGGCCAGGCGATAGGTCTCCTCGGCGAGGATCACCGTGGTCCCGTACACCTTGTTCACGCCCTCGAGGCGGGACGCCAGGTTGGTGATGTCGCCGATGGCCGCGTAGGACTTGGCGGTGGGCGCGCCGATGGTGCCGATCACCACCTCGCCCGTGGCGAGTCCCATCCGCACGGCCAGCTCGGGGACATTCCGGCGGAGCCCGAGGAGCTGCGGCAGCTCCGGACGCAGCGCGATCACCGCGTCGCGGTGGGCGAGAGCGGCGAGGCAGGCCGAGGCCGCGTGATCGTCGCCCGCGGAGAACGGCGGCGCCCAGAAGGCCATGACGGCGTCGCCGATGTACTTCTCGACCACGCCGTTGTGGGCGCGGATCTGATCGGTGACGACGGTGAAGTAGCGGTTGAGGAGCCGCACCATGGCCGTGGCGGTGAGCTGCTCGCTCATCGATGTGAAGCCCTTCAGATCGGAGAAGAGGACGGTGGCGACACGGCGCTCCGCCTGGTCCATGTCCTCCTTCGAGGTGTCGATGAGCCGGGCCACGACGCGGGGGTCGAGGTACTTCCCGAAGGTGTCCTTGATCCGCTCCTTGGTGCGCAGCTCCTCGGCCATGTGGTTGAAGGCCTGGGCGAGCTGGCCGATCTCGTCCTTGCTCGTCACCGGCACCGTCACCGCGAGGTCGCCCGCCTCGATGGCCTTGGCCCCGTCGACGAGGCGCCGGAGGGCCCGGACCAGGCTTTTCGCGCCCGCGGCGCTGAGGCCGAGGCCCACCACCACCGCCACCGCGAAGAGGACCAGGTTCAGGCGGAGGATGCGCTGCTCCTGCGCATAGGCGCTCTCGGTCGAGGCGCGGGCCAGCGCGGTGAGCTCGGCCCGCACCGCGGGCAGGTCCGCGCTGAACGACTGCTCGAACTGCTCGAACCGCAGCGACAGGGCGCGCGCATCGGCGGCCCGGCCGGCGGTGTGGGCGGTCAGCACCTCGTCGCCGAGGGCGAAGAAGGGCGCCTGCAGCCGCTTCAGATACGAGAGCGAGCGCTGGACCCGGGCCAGGACGAGCCGGTCGGCGCCCTCGGTGCGCGGATCGACGAGGGCACGGTCGAGCAGGGCTTCCGAGCGCGCGAAGTCGGCGGTGATGCGGGCCTTCGTCCGGTCGAGGGCCTTGTGCTCCGCCTCGGCGACCGCGGGCGAGTCATCGTTCCGCCGGAGGATCCGCTCGAGGAACAGCTCGTAGTCGGACGTCGCGACGTCCAGATCGGAGATGGCGGCGGCGAGCGGGAGCTGGAACTCGATGATGGCCGCCACCTTGTCGCTGCTGTGCCGCTGCATGATCATCGAGCTGGCGAGCACGACCGCGAAGAGCAGGAGCAGGACGGCGGAGAGGATGAGGATCTTGACGCGAACCGTCATCGTGCGCCCACGGTACGCGCCGCCGGCGGCCTTGTCAAAAGCGGCTCGCGCGCTCGGCGCCTCGTCCCGCGCCGCCGATCGTGCCGACCGCGACGCCCCCGATCACGAGCGCCACCGCGGCCAGAAGCGATGGGGTCAGCGCCTCGCCCAGGGCGAGGGTGGCCGTGGCGATGCTGATGATCGGCACGCCCAAGAGCCCGAGCGAGGTCGTGACCGCGGGCAATCGGCGATTGGCCACCGCCACGGCCCAGTACGCGAGCGCCGTCCCGGGCACGGC
>DASQFO010000330.1:0-1724 GCA_035633095.1 Allosphingosinicella sp.
GGCTGGCTGCTGGTCCGCCAGGGCTGGGGGCCGGACGGCCTCGCTTATGCGGCCGGGGCCGGCATGCTCGCCTGCGCCTTGCTGCAATTCGCCCGGCTGGCCTTTGTGCTCAAGCTCAGGAAATCGGCCCGAAGCTGAGGCTGAGCGTGCGTCCGCCCCGTGGCACGTCCATCTCGGCGCTGTCGAAGGTGACGCGGCCGCGTTGCTGGAGCTCCCTGACCGGCGGCGCGATCGACCAGTCGTAGACCACGCGACCCTGCGCGTCCTTCAATTCGGCCCGGATCTGGGGCACGCGCTGGACCTCGTCGGTCTGGTTGGTGATCTCGCCGCGCACGGTCAGGAGCTCGTTGCCGCTTTCCAGCCGCCGCCGCTCGGCCTGGCCGGAGATCGTGAGCGCGTTTATGTTCTGGATCGGAATCCCGAACTTCCGGCCGAGGTCGGGCAGGCCGAAGAGCTGGATCGCGGCCACCGCGGCGATCATCAGGAAGGCTGCGACCACCGCGACGATCGTCCAGCGCCGGGCCGGGTTGCGCCGCGGCCGGTAGCCGCTCTCCTCATAAGCCCGCTCGGCTTCGGCCGGCTGCCAATGCGGCGGCGCCTCGTCGCGCGGCAGCGGCGCGGCCGCAGCGGGCGCTGACGCTGCGTCCGGCGGCGCGGCGGTCTTGAGATCGAGCGGCGCCGGGTCCTGCACCCAGGAGAAGCGGCAGCTGGCGCAGCGCACCTTGCGCCCGGTCGGCCCGATCGCGCTGTCCGGCACGACGTAGCGGGTCTTGCAGGACGGGCAGGACAGGATCATCGCCGACGCACTCGTTTCAAACGTGCTTTGGCGACTCTAAGCACGCCCAAGTCCGATGTTGCAAGCGCATGACTGCCATGGCTAGGCTATAAGCCGGCCTATAGGCGGCCATGACTTTTCCTATAAGGAAGAACCGGGGAGGCGGGCGCTGAACGCGAACGGATCGATCGTCCAATTCGAAAATGTCGGGCTGCGCTACGGCACCGGCGCCGAGACGCTGTCCGACCTCGCTTTCTCGCTGAAGGAGGGCGGCTTCTACTTCCTCACCGGGCCGTCGGGCGCCGGCAAGACGTCGCTCTTGAAGCTGCTCTATCTCGCGCTCCGCCCGAGCCGCGGCCTGATCCGGCTGTTCGGCGAGGATATCGTCACCATGCCGCGAGACCGATTGCCCGGCTTCCGCCGCCGGATCGGCGTCGTCTTCCAGGATTTCCGGCTGGTGCCGCACCTCTCCACGTTCGACAATGTCGCGCTTCCCCTCCGGGTTGCCGGGGTCGAGGACAAGGATCTCGAGACTCCGGTCAAGGAGATGCTCGCCTGGGTCGGCCTCGCCGACCGCGCCAGCGCCCGGCCCGCCACGCTTTCGGGCGGGGAGCAACAGCGGGTCGCTATCGCCCGCGCCGTGATCGGCCGGCCCGAATTGCTGGTCGCCGACGAGCCGACCGGCAACGTCGATCCGGAAATGGCGACCCGGCTGCTCCATCTGTTCGACAGCTTGAACAAGCTCGGCACAACCGTCATCGTCGCCACCCACGATCTGCACCTGCTCGCCCGTATCCAGCGCGCCGAGATGCTGCGGCTCGACCGCGGCCAGATCGCCGATCCGACCGGGGCGCTGCGCCATCCGCCGAAGAGGCCGGAAGCGTGAGGGGCGGGGTCAGGAAGTTCGGCCGGGCCGAGCGCGGGCTGCTCCCCGAGGGGCGGATCGCCG
>DASQFO010000331.1:0-1955 GCA_035633095.1 Allosphingosinicella sp.
GGTCGCGACCGACGCCAATGCGGTGCATTTCCTGCGCGGCCTCAAGGAGGCGGGGAAAGCCGAGATCGGCGCCCACCTCCACCCCTGGGTGAACCCGCCGCACCGCGAGACGTTGGGTGCCTTCAACTCCTACCATTGCAACCTGCCGCCCGACCTCGAGCGCGCCAAGATCGAAACGCTGACCGAAGCGATCGAACAGGGCTTCGGCGAACGCCCGACGATCTTCAAGGCGGGCCGCTACGGCTTCGGCCGCAACACCAAGAGGGTTCTTGCCGATCTCGGCTACGAGATCGATTGCAGCTACGTCCCCCACACCGATTTCTCGGGCGACGGCGGCCCGGATTTCCGCGGCCGTCCCGACGTGCCGCACTGGCTCGACGAAGGCCGGGGGCTGCTCGAAGTCCCGCTCAGCGTCGGCTATTTCGGCGCCATGGTGGGATTGGGAGCGCGCGCAGACTGGCTGTTCGACAATCCGGGGGCGGAAGCCTTGCGAATCCCCGGGCTGCTCGCCCGCGCCGGTCTGGTCACCCGTTCGCGGCTGACCCCGGAAGGCACCCCCGCGGCCGAGCAATGCCGCCTGATCGCGGCGATGGCGGCGCGCGGCCACCGCACCTTCAGCCTCACTTATCACAGCCCGAGCCTCGAGCCCGGCCACACCCCCTACGTACGGAGCGAGGCGGACCTCGATCGCTTCCTGGGGCGTATCGAGACCGTGCTCGCCTTCTTCCGCGACGAAATGGGCGGCCGCTTCACGACATTGTCGGAAGTCCGCCACGATTTTTCGGAGCGCCGCAAGGCCGCTTAGCGCGCCGGGGCCGGAGCCCTTGGCTGATCTCCTCCGAACGCATCGCCAAAGAAGCTGCCGGCATACCAGCGCGGCGCTTCGGCGTCGTCGGCGATCTCGCGCGCGATCAGATAGTTGAGCTGTGCGAACCTGGCGCCGGCCGCCCAGTTGAAACGCTGGCCGAGGTCGTCGCTCGGGCTGTGGTAGCGGGTGTCGAGGAAGCGCCTGAACTCGCGCGCGCCCTCGCCGGCGAAACCGGTCATCAGGAACACGGCCGGAACGCCCTGGCGCACGAACCTGTAATGGTCGGAGCGGGTGAAGAGGCCTTCCTCGGGCAGCGGGTCGGGTGCCATCCGCACTCCCATCCGCGCCGCCGCGCGGGTCACGATCGGGCCAAGGGTCGAATGTTCGGCGCCGAACGCGGTGACGTCGGTGAAGTCGTAGCTCAGGATCGGCATGTCGAGATTGACGACCGAGACGACACGGCCGTTGACGACCGGGTGGTGGGCGAGGAAGTCCGCGCCGAGCAGCCCGCGTTCCTCCGCCGTCACCGCGGCGAACAATATCGGCCGCCTGGGCCGGTTCACCGAACGGCTCATCGCCCGCGCGACCTCGATCAATGTGGCGACGCCGGTGGCATTGTCCATCGCGCCGTTGTTGATCCGGTCGATCCCCGCTTTGTCGCCGGCGCCGGCCGTGCGGGTGCCGAGATGGTCGAGATGCGCCATGAGGAGCACATATTCTTGTGCCGCGCCGGGATCGGTGCCGGGCAGGATTGCGACGACATTGGGGCTGGAGAGGCGCGTCGTGGCCGCCGCCTCGCGCGCCACCCGGACATTCCGGCCAAGCGCGAAGCCGCGCGGCTGCGATCGGCGCCTCGCCGCCTCGCCGAGCACGGCATCGAGCCGCCGCGGCGCGCCCTCGAACAAGGCTTCGGCGGCGGCGTCGTCGACCGAGGCGATGAACCTCAAGCCGGCGCCGTCGGCGAATGGGGTTCCGTCGCGCCCGAGCCAGGTCATGCCGGGCCGGGCGGCAGCGCCCGCCGTGCGGGTCCACGGCGTCCGGGCGCGGGTCGCGCGGGTCCGGATCGTGATCATCCCGACGGCGCCGCGCGCGGCCGCCATCCTGCGCTTCTCGCCGCCGAGATGGGCGGCGACGTCGCTCGGCGCCC
>DASQFO010000332.1:0-1731 GCA_035633095.1 Allosphingosinicella sp.
AGGCCGACCAGATCCTCCGCGCCCGCGATTCTCTCGACGAGGAACTGCTGGACGCCCGACAGGAGGATCGAGGCGCTGAACGCGATCATCGCCATCACCACCGCAACGACGATCATCCCCACCGAGCCCAGACGATACTCCCAGAACGGGCGGCTGTAGCTCACGCCATAGGCGCGGCGGATGATGTCGCGGATGGTCTCGATGAAGCTGCCCGTGGTCCACAGGCCGACGATCGCGCCGAGCCAGAGCAGTCCGCCCGCGCGCGCCTCGATGACGTCGCGGATCGGCGTCTTCAGCACATCGGCGACATCCTTGGGCATGGTCTGGAGGAGCGCATTGACGGCGTCGAGGCCCTCTTCGGTCTGCCCGAACAGCCGCGCGATCGCGGCGGCGACGATGACGAAGGGAAAGATCGATAGCAGCGCCAGATAAGCGAGGTTGCCGGCGTGGATGAACCCGTCGGAATAGACCCCGATCGCGATCCGCTTGACGATGTCCCAGGGGCGGGAGCCGCCGCGGAGACCCTCACGAAAGGTCCCGAAATGTGCCTTGGCGCTGGCGAGCTTCTTGCGCCTGGCTTCCGGGGATTCGGGGGAGATGTCGCGCACGTGTGCCTAGACGCCCAGCCCCGACCTGGGGTTGCCTTTGCCCTTGCCCGTCCAGCCTTCGAGGAACCTGGCCAGATCGGGGTCGTCGGGCACATCGACCATCAGGGCGACGAGCTGGTCGCCGCGCGCGCCTTTCTTGCCGGTGAAGCCCTTGCCCTTGAGGCGCAGCACCTTGCCCGAGCTCGATCCCTTGGGGATGTTCAACATCACCGGCCCGTCGACGGTCGGCACCCGCACCTTGCCGCCGAGCACCGCCTCGTCGATCGAAACCGGCAGATCGAGCCTGATATTGGCGCCCTCGCGGCGGAAGAAGCGGTGCGGCTTGACCGCGATGGTGACGATCGCGTCGCCATTGCCCGCGGGCCCGGGCTGGCCCTGGCCGGTCAGGCGGATTCGGGTGCCGTCCTCGACGCCGGGCGGCAGCTTGATGTCGAGCGTCTTGCCGCTGCCGAGAGTCACCCGCTGTCCCTGCAGCCGGGCGGCGTCCTCGAACGGAACCTCCAGCCGGTAGGCGACATCGACGCCTTTCTGCGGCGGCGCGGAGCGCCGGCCAAAGCCGCCGAACGGCCCGCCGCCGCCGCCGCCGCCGCGCCGACCGCCGCCGAACAGCCCCTCGAACAGGTCGGATATGTCCGGCGCCTCGCCGCCGAACTCGAACGACTCGCCGTTGGGCCCGCGAAAGCCGCCGCCGCGTCCGCCGGGTCTGGGCCCGCCGCCGCCGTAGCCGAACGGCATCCTGGGATTGCCTTCCTCGTCGATCTCGCCGCGGTCATATTGGGCGCGCTTGTCCTTGTCGGTCAGGATGTCATAGGCGCGCGTGACTTTGGAGAAGTGCTCGGTCGCCTTCGGATTGCCCTTGTTCTTGTCGGGGTGCAGCTCCTTGGCGAGCTTCCTGTACGCCTTCTTGATCTCGGCCTCGCTGGCGCCGCGGGCCACGTTCAGCTGGGAATAGAGATCGGCCATGCGTCAATCGTCCATCGTTACCGCGCTGCAACGGGCGAGAGATGGGCTATGTTCAAAGGGCGTGCAAGGCCGCTTGTACCGGCGGCGGCGCCCAGAGTATCGCTCGGCTTCCTACCGGGGGATCGGACATGAATATCGCGCCGCCCGCGCCGACACGCCT
>DASQFO010000333.1:0-1568 GCA_035633095.1 Allosphingosinicella sp.
CTATATCGAGGAATTCGGCCGCGCGCCGATGGAGGCGATGGCCATGGGCGTGCCGGTGATCCTGCCACCCGAGTTCGAGCCGACCTTCGGGCCGGCCGCGCTCTACGCCGCGCCCGAGGGGGTCTGGCCGCTGGTCGAACAGCTCTGGCGCGACCGCGCCGCCTGGGAGGCGCGCGTCGCCGCCGGCCGGGCCTTCGTGCACGCGACCTGCGGCTACGAGGTCTTCGCCGAGCGCATCGCGCGGATCACCGGGACCGGGAGGGCGGCGGATGAGGCCCCTGCCCCGCGCCGGGCGGCGCTGCCATAACCTCCGGGCAGGTCGAGGGATCCGAAACGGCCCCGGATTTCCTCTCGGTCCCGGCCTTCTTCTCGGTCATCGTGCCGGTCTATCGCCAATGGGCGCTGGTTCCCGCCCTGCTGGACGCGCTGCGCCTGCAAACCCTGCCGGCGGCGCGCTTCGAGATCCTGCTGGTCGACAACGATCCCGGCGCCGGCCCGAGCCACGGCGATGCGCCGCCGGCGATGCCCGGCAACGCCCGGATCCTGCCCGGCCCGGCCCCGGGTTCCTATGCCGCGCGCAATGCCGGCGCGATGGCCGCCCGCAGTGCTTGGCTCGTCTTCACCGATGCCGATTGCCGCCCCGATCCCGGCTGGCTCGGCGCCTTCGCCGCGGCTGCGGAAGCGGATCCCGTCCGCCTGCTCGCCGGCCCGGTGCGCATGATCGCGCCGGAACATGCCCCGGACCCTCTCAACGCCTGGGCGGTCTACGACCTGATCCGCGGGATTCCCCAGGACGCCTACCTCCGCCGGGGCTACGCGGCGACTGCCAATCTCGCGATGCCGGCCGCGGTCTTTCGTGCGCTCGGCGGTTTCGACCCCGCCCGCTTCTCGGGAGGCGACGCCGAATTCTGCCGCCGCGCCGGACGCGCGGGCCATGGCCTGGCGCTGGTCGCGGACGCCGGCGTCGCCCATCCCTGCCGGACCAGCTGGGCCGAGATCACGGCCAAGGCGCGGCGCACCAAGGGCGGGCAGGTCGGCGCGGGCCCCCTGCCCCGGCGCATCGCCTGGACCCTGCGCACGCTGGCGCCGCCGCTGCGCGACACGCTCGCCTATCTGCGCGCCAACGCCCCCCCGCGCCACCGCCTGATCGCGATCGCCGTGCGCCTGCGCGTCTGGGGGGTGGAACTGGCCGAGACTGCGCGGCTGATCGCCGGCGGCGCGCCGGAACGGCGCTAGCGCCGCGAAAACCCGGGACTTCGCCCCGCAGGGTATGATAGGCGACGAAAAAAGAGAGGCACGGATGAGCAAATTCGACGAGATCACCGAAAAATTCGCAGCGGTGAAATACATGCGACGCAATCAGGCCGAGGCCCTGCGCGAGCTGATCGGGGCCGAGGATGCGCGCGAGATCCTCGAGGTCGGTTTTTTCAAGGGCAAGAGCAGCGCCTATATCGGCGCGATCCTCGAGGATCGCGACCCGGACGGCGACCGAGGCGGCCGGCTCGTCACCATCGACCGCGCCGACGCCGGCAAGCGCAGCCCGAACATCCACGAGCTGCTGCGCGAGG
>DASQFO010000334.1:0-3326 GCA_035633095.1 Allosphingosinicella sp.
CTGTCGGTCGCCGGCTGCCACCAGATGCAGGGCTATTTGTTTTCGCGGGCGCTGCCCGAAGACGAAATCGCATTATTGCTGTCGGCGCGCGCCGAGGCGCGCGAAGCGGCCTGAACCGCGCCTCGCGCGGACGGGCGAAATCGACTATCCCGCGCGGCGGGAGAAGCCTCATGAACGTCACGCGCACGCTGAGCCGGCGATCGTTCCTCGGTCGGGTCGCGGGCGGGGTCGCCGCCGGCGGGGCGCTGGCGCTGGTCGCGGGCGAAGCGCGGGCCTTCCAGGCCACCGATGCCGACGGCGGCGCCAAGGGAGACCCGGCCGGGCGCGGCCGCGGCCGCACCGGCGAGAGCGACGGCGATCCGGGCGACCCGGCCGGCTATGGCCGCCCCCGCACCGGCTGCACCGACGGCGACAGCGGCACCAATTCGGATCCCGCCGGACGCGGACGCTGCGCGACCGGCGAGAGCGACAGCGACGGCGGCGCCCATGCCGATTCCGCCGGCCACGGCCGGCCGCGGACGGGGATCAGCGATTCGGACAGCGGCACGGGCTCCGACCCGGCCGGGCGCGGCCGCGGCTCGGGCAATTGCAGCGATCGCGACCGCGGCGCGACCGGCGATCCGCCCGGGCGCGGCCGGCGCTGCGTACGGCGATGAGACAGCGAAACAGGTCCGGTTCGGTCGCGACCCTGCTGTGCAGCGCCGTTTGTTGTGCTATCGTCCCAATCCGGCTGAAGTTGACGAAGGGGAAGAGCGTCGATGAAACCAACACATAAGCTCAATCGCCGCTCCTTCTTCGCGACCGTCGCCGGCGGAGTCGCCGCCGCCGGTGCGCTCGGCATCGTCGCCGCCGAACCGGCTGAGGCGATGCAGACCGACAGCGACAGCGGCCCCAATTCCGATCCGCCCGGCGGTGGGCGCGGCGGCGGCTGCTCCGATTCCGACAGCGGCCGCTACGGCGACCCGGCGGGCGGGGGCCGGCGCTGCGGCGGCGGCGGCGGCGGCGGACGACGCCGCACCGGCATCACCGACCGCGACTCCGGATCCGGCTCGGACGCGCCCGGCTATGGCCGAGGCGGCAATCGTGGCCGCCCGCGCACGGGGATCACCGACCGCGACACCGGTTCCGGCTCCGATCCGGCCGGCTATGGCCGTGGGCGCCGCGGACGCGGCCGCTCGGGGATAACGGATCGCGACACAGGCCGCTACGCGGATCCGGCCGGCAATGGCCGCGGACGCCGCGGCCGTCGGTCGTGCACCGATTCCGACACCGGGCGCTATGGCGATCCGGCGGGGCGGGGCCGCCGCTGCTAGGCGCTGCCAGGCGCCAGGGTCCGTACGGACCCTAGTTCGCCGCCGAACAGCGCGCCGCGGTGCGGGCTTCGGGCAGCCGGGTGCGGATGAAATCGCGCATGTTGGGATAGACCTGCGCGAGCTCGTCATAGACGCGGCAGGCCTCGGCGCGGCGGTTCAGGCGGGTCAGCGCGTTGCCGAGATAGAAGAGGCTGTCGGCGGCGCGCTCGCCGCGCGGATTCGCCTGATAATTTGCCAGCAGGATGCGGGCCGCGGTCGCGGGCTTGTTGTCGTCGAGATAGGCGCGGCCCTGGATGTTGCGCATCCAACTCGTCCAGCGGCTGTTGGGATAGCGGACGGCGGCCGCCTCCAGGGCGGTCTGGGCCTCGGCGAAGCGGCGCCGGTCCCACAGCCGGTAGCCGACATTATAGGCTTCCTCGGCGGAATCGATGGCGGCGGCGGGCGCGCGCGGGGCCTGGAAGGCCGGCGCCTCGATCGCGGGCTCGGGGAGGGCGGCGGCCGGCCGGAGCGGTGGTTCGAGCCGGTCGAGCCGGGCGCCCAGATCGGTGCGCAGCCGGGCGAGGCCGTCTTCGATCTGACGGGTGCGATTGCCCTGCTCCTCGACTTGCCCGGTGAGCGAGCGGAGCTGCGCCTCGAGCGCGTCGACGCGGTCATTCAGATTGGTCATCGCGTCGCCTCGCGGGGCGCCGCCCATGACGGCCTGGACGTCGGCGGGAATTTCGGGCTCGACGAACTGGGCCTGGCCGTTCGGGAAGACCCGGCGCTGGACGGCGCGCAGCTGCTGCTCGAGCCGCTCGATCCGGCGCTCGACCGTCTCGGGCCGCGTCTGGGCCGGAGCGGGCGCCGTGGCCGAGGCCAGGAGAATCAGGCCAAGAATATGAAAACGCATGATAACCCCCATCGCGTGTCGACGCGCATGATATGGGAGGATCGCGCCTGTCGCCAGCCTTAAGCGACGGATGGTGCGTCGAGAAGCATATCGCGACGATCCTACTTTCCGGCCCTCTCAGAAGCCGCCCGCAGCGCTTCCTCGCTGAATTGGTTGAGGCTCTTGCCCGCCAGCTGGGCGGCAAGCGCCGCCTTCGCATGGATATGCGGATCGACGCGCAGCATCAGCTTGCCCGAATAGGGCTTGTCCGGTGCCTTGCCGACCGCTTCGCAGGTTTCGAGATAGTCGTCCACGGCCTCTTCGAACGCGGCGACCAAGCCGTCGACCGTGTCGGCGTGGAAACCGACGCCGTCGGCGATCCCGGCGATGCGGCCGAAGAAGATGCGGTCCTCGGCGTCAAACTCCACCCGCGCCGAATAGCCCTTATGGCGGAGGATGTTGGTCATGGCTTCACTCCCAATCGCGCCAGAAATTCCCGCGCCGCTTTCACCTGATACCGCTTCGCTTCCCTGGTCGGGTGAGGACGGTGAAACGTTTCGACCATGCCGTTCTTAACAAACCGCACGCGCGAGCCGCGCCCTTCGATGGTCTCGCATCCAACCGCGACGAGCAGGCCTTCGATCGCCGCCCAGGCAATGGTGCCCGACACAGGATCCGAGAACAGGGCCTCCAGCGTTCGCCTCTGCCTCCCGTTCATGCGGTTGTCATAAGGCACATTTCGCCAAAATGCAATCACATTTTGATAGCACAGACCCTATTGCGGAGGCGGGGCCGAGAGAGGGGCGGCAATCGGCGCTTGGGCCGCGGGGGCGGGGGCGGGCGGCGCGCCCCGCGCACGGGCGGCCAGATCCTGGGGGAGGAGGCTGACATTGTCGATGGTGCGCTCGACCGGCTCGAGCGGACCGATGTCGGTCGCGCCGATCGAGGCGCGCAGCATTTGCGGGCGGCCCGTGCGTATCACCGGGCGCCGCGCGGTGGCGGGAATCGGGTAGGTCTGGCCGGCGGCGAGGCTGCCGGAGAAGAGCGTGGGCCCGCCCTCGCCGTCGCTGATGCGGAGCCAGACTTCGCCGGTCGCGGTCAGGGTGACGCTTTGGCCCGCGGCCGCCTGCGGCGCGACCGGCGGC
>DASQFO010000335.1:0-1758 GCA_035633095.1 Allosphingosinicella sp.
CAAAACCCGTTGTGCTTTGCATTCTCGACGGCTGGGGCCTGCGCGCCGAGACCGAGGGCAACGCGGTCGCGCTGGCGCATACGCCGAACTTCGACCGGATCTGGGAAACCCGCCCGCATGCGCAACTGGCCGCGCATGGACCGGATGTCGGGCTGCCCGAGGGGCAGATGGGCAATTCCGAGGTCGGGCACATGAACATCGGCGCCGGACGGGTGGTCTGGATGGACCTGCCGCGCATCGACAATGCCATCGCCGACGGCGATTTCGAGGCGAATTCCGAGCTCGCCCACTTCATAGCGGCGCTGCGCAAGACCGGCGGGACCGCGCATCTCGCCGGGCTGACCTCGCCGGGCGGTGTGCATGCGCATCAGCGACATATGGTCGCGGTGGCGCAGGCGGTGACGGCGGCGGGCGTGCCGGTCGCGGTGCATTGTTTCCTCGACGGGCGCGACGTGCCGCCGAGTTCGGCCGCCGGCCAGATCGCCGAGTTCGAGGCGGGGCTGCCGGTCGGCGCGAAGATCTCGACGGTGTCGGGGCGGTTCTACGCGATGGACCGCGACAATCGCTGGGAGCGGGTCAGCCTCGTCGTCGACGCGATCCTGGGGGGCAAGGGTGGGCACGCGTCGAGCGCCAAGAAGGCGATCCGGGTCGCCTATGCTCGCGGCGAGACCGATGAATTCGTGGTGCCGACGGTGATCGGCGATTATGCCGGGGCGAAGGACGGCGACGGGCTCGCCTTCGCCAATTTCCGCGCCGACCGGGCGCGCGAGATCCTGAGCGCGCTGGTCGAGCCGGAGTTCGACGCCTATGAGGTCGGCGCCCGGCCGAAATTCGCCGCGGTGCTCGGCATGGTGGAATATTCCGATGCGCTGAACACGCATATGAAGGCGATGTTCCCGTCGGGCGATATCGTCAATACGCTCGGCGCCTGGGTGGCGGGCAAGGGCCTTGGCCAGTTCCGGCTGGCCGAGACCGAGAAATATCCGCATGTGACCTTCTTCCTCAACGGCGGCGTCGAGGTTCCGGCGGCCGGCGAGGTACGCCACATGGCGCCGAGCCCCAAGGTGCGCACCTATGACCTGCAGCCGGAAATGTCGGAGCCGGAGGTGGCCGCTGAACTCGCGGCGGCGATCCGGTCGGGCAAATACGCGCTGATCGTCGTGAACTTCGCCAATCCCGACATGGTGGGGCATACCGGGGTACTGGCGGCGGGGATCAAGGCGGTCGAAGCGGTCGACAAGGGGCTCGGCCAGGCGCTCGACGCGCTGGCGGAGGTGGGCGGGGCGATGATCGTCACCGCCGACCACGGCAATTGCGAGATGATGATCGACCCGGTGACCAAGGGCCCGCATACCGCGCATACGCTGAACCCGGTGCCGGTGATCCTGGTCGGCGGCCCGGAGGGCGCGCGGCTGCGCGACGGGCGGCTCGCCGATCTCGCGCCTACCCTGCTGGCGCTGATGGGGATCGAGCAGCCGCCCGAGATGACCGGGCAGAGCCTGATCGAGGTTCCGTGAGCGCGCGGCGATCCCCGCTAATCGCGCTGTTGCTCTGCCTCGCCGGGCCGATCGCGGCGGCGACGCCGGCCGAGGACATGGCGGCGGCTGCGGCGCGGATCGACGCGGCCGGACGGGCGCTGGCGGCGGCGAGCGCGCCGGACGCGCGGATCGCGGCGCTGAGCGAGGCGATCGCCGCCTATCAGGCGGCGCTCGACGTGCTGCGCGCCGGCGTGAACGGCGCCAGCGCCCGCGAGCGGGA
>DASQFO010000336.1:0-2596 GCA_035633095.1 Allosphingosinicella sp.
CGCAATACAGATACAACCCGTGCCCGGCCTCGTCCTGTACCTTGGCGAGCAGGATCGCTTTGCGCCGAAGCGACGGGGCGCGGCTGATCCAATTGCCTTCCGGGAGCATGCCGACGATCTCGCTGTGCGCATGCTGCGAGACCTGCCGCACCAGCGTCCGCCGATAGGCTTCGGGCATCCAGTCCTTGGGCTCGATGAACTCGTCCGCCGCAACCCGCGCCTCGAACGCGGCGAGCTTCTCGGGGTCCTCGGTCGAGGCGATCTTCGCCGTCTTCTGCAATTCGGTCGTGTACATGTGCTTTTCCTACCATTCATCGACCGATCGGTCAACGAATTCGCCAAGCCTGCGCAGACATCAACGCACGAACGGCGCTAAGGGTAAACAAGCGATTCGCGAGGGAGAGGAAAGATGCGGGGGGCTCATGGTCAAACTCGCTCGATCACCGTCGCGATGCCCTGCCCCACGCCGATGCACATGGTGCACAAAGCATAGCGGCCACCGGTGCGGTGGAGCTCTTCGGTCGCGGTCAGGATCAGGCGGGCGCCGGACATGCCGAGCGGATGCCCGAGCGCGATGGCGCCGCCGTTCGGATTCACGTGGGGGGCGTCGTCCGGCACGCCCAATTGCCGCATGACGGCGAGGCCCTGGGCGGCGAAAGCTTCATTGAGTTCGATCACGTCCATGTCCGCCACGGTGAGCCCGAGGCGCTTCAGTAGCTTCTCGCTCGCGGGCGCGGGGCCGATGCCCATGATCCGCGGCGGCACGCCGGCGACGGCGGCGCCGAGGAAGCGGGCGCGCGGCGTCAGGCCGTTGCGCTTCGCCGCCTCCTCGGTGGCGACGATGATGGCGGCGGCGCCGTCATTGACGCCCGAGGCATTGCCGGCGGTGACGGTGCCGTCGGGACGCACGATCGGCTTCAGCTTCGCCAGCGCCTCGACGCTGGTTTCGCGCGGATGCTCGTCGCGATCTACGATAAGCGCGTCGCCCTTCCTCTGTGGAATCTCGACCGCCACGATCTCGGCGTCGAAGCGGCCGCTCGCCTGCGCCGCCGCGGCTTTCGCCTGGCTGCGGACCGCGAAGGCGTCCTGGTCGGCGCGCGACACCTGGAACTCCTGCGCGACGTTCTCGGCCGTCGACGGCATGGTGTCGTCGCCATAGGCTTCGCGCATCTTCGGATTGACGAAGCGCCAGCCGATCGTGGTGTCGTACATCTCGGCGTTGCGGTCGAAGGCCGAACTCGCCTTGGCCAGGACGAAGGGGGCGCGGCTCATGCTTTCCGAGCCGCCGGCGATCAGCATATCGGCCTCGCTGCTCCGAAGCGCGCGCGCGGCCATCGCCACCGCGTCCATGCCCGATCCGCACAGGCGGTTGAGGGTGACGCCGCCCGACGTTTCGGGGAGCCCCGCGAGCAGCCCCGCCATCCGCGCGAGGTTGCGATTGTCCTCCCCGGCCTGGTTGGCGCAGCCCATGACGACGTCGTCGAGTTCGGCCCAGTCCACATTCGGGTTGCGCTCGATCAAGGCCTTGATCGGGATCGCGGCGAGATCGTCCGCCCGCACATGCGCGAGGCTCCCGCCGTAGCGCCCGATCGGGGTGCGCACCGCGTCGCAGATGAAGGCTTCGGTCATGCATCGTCTCCGATCAGCTTGCCGCCGAGGCTGCGCGAGAAGCCCTGGAATTCGGCGACCGCGCGGCCGTCCGCGCACTTGACGCTGACATTGTAAACGCCGGAGCGGCCGACAAGCGCCTGCTCCTGCGCTTCGGCGACCAGCACCTCGCCTTCCTTCGCCGCGTCGAGGAAGGTGATCGAGGCCTGGGCGGCGACGGTGCGCAAATTGCGGCTGTTGCAGGCATAAGCGAAAGCGGTGTCGGCGAGCGCGAAGACCATGCCGCCATGGGCGATGCCGTGGCCGTTCAGCATAAAGGCGGTCAGCGTCATCCGGATCCGCGCATAGCCCTCGCGCGCCTCCTCGATCTCGATGCCCCAGGCCGGGCCGGTGCCCTCGGCCGCCAGCATGGAGCGCGCCACCTTGTCCGCCAGTTCGTTTGGGGTCATGGGGGCGCCATGGCTTACGAAACCATCGAGTTCAAGCTGGAGGGCGGCATCGCCCGCCTAACGCTGAACCGTCCCGACCGGCTCAACAGCTTCACCGTCCAGATGCACGAGGAAGTCGCCGACACGCTCGCTAACCTGGGCGACGCACGGACCTTGATCCTGACCGGCGCCGGCCGCGGCTTCTGCGCCGGGCAGGATCTGGGCGACCGCGCGGTGGCGCCGGGAGAGGCGGTCGATCTCGGCGAGTCGGTGGAGAAAAGGTACAATCCGCTGATCCGCACGCTGACTTCGCTGCCGATGCCGGTGATCGCGCGCGTCAACGGCGTCGCGGCGGGCGCGGGCGCGAATATCGCTTTGGCCTGCGACATCGTGATCGCCGCCAGATCGGCGAAATTCATCCAGTCCTTCGCCGCCATCGGCCTCATTCCGGACAGCGGCGGCACCTGGGTGCTGCCGCGGCTGGTCGGCCAGGCCCGCGCGCTCGGCCTCGCGCTGACCGGCGAGCCGCTGAGCGCGGAAAAAGCCGAGGAATGGGGCCT
>DASQFO010000337.1:0-1633 GCA_035633095.1 Allosphingosinicella sp.
AGTCGGTGAGGCGGAGCGCGATCAGGTTCAGCATGATCGTGGTGATGACTTCGTGCGCGCCGGATCCGCATCTGGTAGCATGGCGAGCGCGGCGAACCTTTCGGGCACAGGCGCAGGCGGGGCTTTCGGCCTCCCGGCCTTGCTGTTCGGCCTCGCCGCGATCGCCTCGGCCGGGCTCCTGCTGTGGGCGGCAGGCAGCCCGGTCTTCGCCGGCGCCTTTTTCGCAGGCCTGATCGGCGCCGGCGGGCTGATCGCGCTGCGCCGGCCCGCGGCGGCCATCGCCGCGCCGGCGCGGGAAGACGGCGGCCTCGCGCTGCTACGCGCCGCGCTCGACACCGCCGCGCCTTCGGCCGCTTTGGCGCTAACCGACGGGGAAGGGAGCCTCGTATGCGCCAATGCGACCTGGTCCTCATGGTTCGGCGCCGCCGAAGCGCCCGCCGACCTCGCTCTGGAGGCCGACCGCCCCGCCATCCTCGCCGTTATCCGCGCCACCCGCCGCGACCGCGCCGCTGTCGTGCCGCCGCTCGCCCTCGCCAATATCGCCGTGCGCGGCGAGACCGCTCTGGTCGGGACCGGCCATCTGCTCTGGCGGCTGCGGCGCGGCGAGGCGGCCGATCTCGCCGCCGACGTCGGCCGGCTGATCGGGGGCGAGGCGGGCCGGCGGATGGGCGAGGCCGGGCTGATGGCGGCGATCGTCGACGCGGCGGGCCATATCCTCGCCGCCAACGGCGCCTTTTGTGCGCGCATCGCCGGGCCGGAGGGCGAGCCGCTCGCGGTCGAGGGCACGCCGCTCGTCGACCATCTCTCCGCCTCGGCCAGCGGCCAGTTCCGCTTCACCGCCGAGGGCAAGGCGGCGCCGCCTCTGCGCATCGTCCAGGTGCCGGCCGGCGACGGCCCCGATTCGCTTTCCGCCTTCCTGCTGCTCGACGACGTGCCGGGCCCGCGCGGCGACGACGAGACCGGCCATGTCCACGCATTGCTCGACAGCCTGCCTTTGGGCCTGGCGCTGGCCGACGGCGACGGCCGCTTCCTTTTTCTCAACACGGTGTTCCGCAAGGCGGTCGGCCTGGCGCAAAGCGAGCGGCCCGCCTGGCCCGGCGATCTCGTCGTCGACGAGGACAAGGCGGCGGTTTCCGACGCGGTCCGCCGCTTCGGGCGAGGCCGGGCGATGTCGGGCGACCTCGCGGTTCGGCTCAAGATGAATCCCGAGGAGCCGGTGGCGATGACCGTCGCCGGCGCGCGCGGCCTCGGCAATGCCGCCGTCCTCATCAGCCTCAAGGACAATAGCGAGGAGGCGCGGCTCAAGCGCGAGATCGCCCAGGCGACCAAGATGCAGGCGGTCGGCCAATTGGCGGGCGGCGTCGCCCACGATTTCAACAATATCCTGACCGCGATCCTGGGCAATTGCGACCTCATGCTGATGCGCCACGCGCCCGGCGACAGCGATTATGACGACATCCAGCAGATCCGCTCCAACGCCAACCGCGCCGCCAACCTCACCCGCCAGCTCCTCGCTTTCTCGCGCCAGCAGACATTGCGCCCGCAGGTGCTCCAGCTCCCCGACGTCGTCGCCGAGGTCTCGCATTTGCTCACCCGCCTTTTGGGCGAACGGATCAAGCTCGACGTCAAGCAC
>DASQFO010000338.1:0-2360 GCA_035633095.1 Allosphingosinicella sp.
CAATGGTTGCCGCCCTGCCACTGGCCCAACACCCAGGTGCCCGGCTCCTGCGCCATCGCCGCAGGGGAAATCGTCAATGACGCGATAGCCACGCATTTCCGGAACGACTTTTTCATGGGATCCCCCTCTCGCAATTTGAAGCAGGCGGGAGCGCGGCGCTCGGAACCGCGACCCCGAAACAGGTGAGCCGTGATTGCGCAGGTTAGAGAGGCCACGGCGTCTTCACAATATGGCATCCTCGCGCCTGCGAGAACAGCTGTGGCCCGGACTGGCGAGCTACGGGTCCGCCGCCTATAGCGCGGCCATGACAAGCGACATCCTGATCATCGGCGCGGGGCACAATGCGCTTACCTGCGCCTTCTACCTCGCCGAGCGCGGCCTTTCGGTCACCATGCTGGAATCGCGGTCCGTGGTCGGCGGGGCGGCGGTGACCGAGGAATTTCATCCCGGCTTCAGGAACTCGACGGCGGCCTACACGGTCAGCCTCCTGAACCCGAAGATCATCCGCGACATGCGGCTCTATCAGCACGGCCTCAAGGTGGTGCTGCGCAAGATCGACAATTTCCTGCCCACGCAGGGTCCGGATTACCTGCTCGCCGGCCGGGACGGCCTCACCAGGCGCGAGATCGCCCGCCATTCGCCCGCCGACGCCGACAATTACGACGCCTATTCGGCGGCGCTGAACGGTGTCGTCGGGGTGCTGCGCCAGTGGCTGCTGCGGGCGCCGCCCAATGCGGGGGGCGGGCTTTCCGACCTGTTCGCATTGCTCAAGCTCGGTGGCGGGGTCGGCCGGCTCGGGCTCGAGCAGCAGCGCCACCTCGTCGATTTCTTCACCAGGTCGGCGGCGGATGTGCTCTCGCGCTATTTCAGCCACGATCTGGTCCAGGCGCTGTTCGGCTTCGACGCCGTCGTCGGCCATTATGCCAGCCCTTATGCGCCGGGCTCGGCTTACGTCCTGCTCCACCACGTCTTCGGCGAGGCGGCCGGGGTTGCGGGCGCCTGGGGCCATGCGATCGGCGGCATGGGCGCGATCACTTTGGCGATGGCCAAGGCGGCGCGCGAGCAAGGCGTCGAGATCCTGCTCGACACGCCGGTCGAGGAGGTCATCGTCGAGGGCGGCAGGGCGGTCGGCGCGGTCGCCGGCGGCAAGGCGTACCGCGCCAGGGCGGTCGTCGCCGGCGTCCACCCCAAGCGTCTGTTCATGGACCTGCTCCCCGTAGGCGCGGTCGCGGAAGAGCCGGCGCGGCGGATGGCGCATTGGGCGAGCGAATCGGCGACCTTCCGGATGAACGTCGCGCTTTCGGAGCTGCCGCGCTTCACCTCGCTGCCCGAGCCCGGCGACCACCTCACCGCCGGGATCATCGTGGCGCCGTCGCTGGCCTATATGGACCGCGCCTGGCTCACCGCGCGCACCGAGGGCTTTTCGAAGGAGCCGATCGTCGAGCTGCTGATCCCCTCGACGCTCGACGACAGTCTCGCCCCCGCCGGCCGCCATGTCGCCAGCCTGTTCTGCCAGCATTTCCCATACGACATCGCCGGCGGCTGGGACGCGCGCCGCGACGAGGCCGCGGACCACATCATCGCCCATGTCGACCGCTACGCGCCCGGCTTCGCGGGGTCGGTGCTCGGCCGCCTCGCTTTATCGCCGCTCGATCTGGAGCGCCGCTTCGGCCTGATCGGCGGCGACATCTTCCACGGCAAGATGGGCCTCGACCAGCTCTTCTCGAACCGCCCGATGCTCGGCCACGCCGATTACCGCATGCCGCTGCCCGGCCTCTACCTCTGCGGCGCGGGCGCGCATCCGGGCGGCGGCGTCACCGGCGCGCCGGGGCACAATGCGGCCAAAGCGGTGCTGGCCGACCGGCGGAAGCTGAAACTCTAGTCGTTTTTGTAGGCGGCGTGGCAGGTGGCGCAAGCGCCCCGAACCTCGTTAAAGCGCTCCAGAAAAACGGCCGGGTCGCCCGCCAGGCTTGCCGCGACCAGGCCATTCGCGGCCTCGGCATAGGCCGTGGCCGCCGCCTCGAAACCGGCCCGGTCGGACCACACTTCCGCACGCGCATTGGTCGGGGGCACGTTGCTGTTTGCGGGAAACATGGTCGGCAGCGTCCGCGCCCAGACCGCCAGGCTCATCGCCGAAGCGTAAAGGTGCCTGACGTCGGCACCCGCGTTGACCGCGACCTTCATTGCCGTGAGGTGGCCGCCCGAGAGGAACATCACCGACTGGCGCGCCCCGACTATTTGCTCTGCCGTTATGCCGGCGGCCGGCGTCTCGTTCTGCGCCAGCGCGGCGGTGAGCGGAATGGCGACGAGCGCCGCGGCCAGCAACGGGGTCGATTTCATGCCTCCTCCTTTCGCACCGC
>DASQFO010000339.1:0-5389 GCA_035633095.1 Allosphingosinicella sp.
CGGCTCGGTGGACATCGTCGTCGGCACGCACCGCGTGCTGTCGAAGGACGTGAAGTTCAAGCAGCTCGGCCTCGTCATCATCGACGAAGAGCAGCGCTTCGGCGTCACCCACAAGGAAAGATTGAAGGCGCTGAGGGCCGACGTCCACGTCCTGACGCTCACCGCGACCCCGATCCCGCGCACGCTGCAAATGGCGATGTCGGGCCTGCGCGAGCTTTCGGTGATCCAGACCCCGCCGGTCGACCGCCTCGCCGTGCGCACCTACGTCATGCCCTGGGATCCGGTGGTGGTCCGCGAGGCCTTGCTGCGCGAGCATTATCGCGGCGGCCAGAGCTTCTTCGTCGTGCCGCGCATCGCCGATTTGCCCGACATCGAGACGTTCCTGCGCGAGGAGGTGCCCGAGGTTCGTTATGTCGTCGCCCACGGCCAGATGGCGCCGACCGAGGTCGAGGAGCGCATGTCCGCTTTCTACGACCGCAATTACGAGGTGCTGGTCTCGACCACGATCGTCGAGAGCGGCCTCGATATCCCGAGCGCCAATACGATGATCGTCCATCGCGCCGACCGGCTCGGCCTCGCCCAGCTCTATCAGCTGCGCGGGCGCGTCGGCCGGGCCAAGACCCGGGCCTATGCCTATTTCACGACCCCGCCCGACCGGCTGACCACCGAGACCGCCGACAAGCGCCTCCAGGTCCTCGCCGCGCTCGACAGCCTCGGCGCCGGCTTCCAGCTCGCCACCCACGATCTCGACATCAGGGGCGCCGGCAATCTGCTCGGCGACGAGCAATCGGGCCATATCAAGGAGGTCGGCTTCGAGCTCTACCAGTCGATGCTCGAAGAGGCGATCCTCGAGGCCAAAGCGGGCGGGATCGAGGCCAGGGTCGAGCCGTTCTCGCCGCAGATCAGCATCGACGCGCCGATCCTCATCCCCGAGCATTATGTCCCCGATCTCGACCTGCGCATGGGCCTATACCGCCGCCTCAACGAGCTCGAGACGCGCGACGAGATCGACCCCTTCGCCGCCGAGCTGATCGACCGCTTCGGCAAGCTCCCGAAGGAGACCGAGAATCTGCTCAAGATCATCGAGATCAAGATGAACTGCCGCGCCGCGCAGGTCGCCAGGCTCGACGTCGGCGCGAAAGGCGCACTCGTCCATTTCCAGGGCGACAGCTTCCCCGACCTTGAGGGTCTCATCGCCTATGTCCAGCGGCTCCAGGGCACCGCCAGGCTGCGGCCCGACAGCAAGCTCGTCATCACCCGCGCCTGGCCCGACGCGGGCGCGCGCCTGAACGGCGCGCTGCAGCTCTCGAAGGGGCTGGCGAAGATCGTCAGCTGACCAGCGCCGCCAATTCCTCGCCCGTCACCGGCGGCGCGCAGAGGAACCCCTGGTAGAGCGTGCAGCCTTCCTGTGCGAGGAGGCTCAATTGCTCCTCGGTCTCGACCCCCTCGGCGACGACGTCGAGGCCCAATGAGCGCGCCATGTCGATGACGCTCCTGACCACGATGCGGTCGCGCATCGAGCCGGATATGTCCTGGACCAGGCGCTTGTCGATCTTGAGATAGTCGAGCGGCAGCGCCTTCAAATAAGCGAGGCTCGAATAGCCGGTGCCGAAATCGTCGATCGCGACCCGGAGGCCGCCGCCGCGCAACTCGGCGAGCAGCGACGCCGCGCCCGCCAGGTCCTCGATCAGGCCGCCTTCGGTCACCTCGACGGTCAGCCGCGCAGGATCGAAGCCGCTTTCGCGCACCAGCGCCAGGAACGAAGCGGCAAAGCCCGGCCGCAACATGTCCGCGGCGGTGATGTTGACCGACAGGCGCAGCGCCCCAAGCGCCTCGGACCAGGCAGCGGCTTCGCCGATCGCCTTGCGCTGCACATGGTCGGAAAGCTGGACCAGATAGTCCGAGCCTTCCGCGACGCCGAACAGGGTCAGCGCGCCCAATTCGCCATATTGGGGGTGGTTCCAGCGGGCGAGCGCCTCGGCGCCGACGATCTCGCCGCTGGCCACCGACACCTGCGGCTGGAAGCGGATCTCGATCTCGTCCTTGTCGAGCGCGCGCCGCAAATCGACCTCGAGGCGTTCGCCTCTGGCGGTCGCGCTTTCGGCGCCGTCGGCGAGCACGCGCACCGGGGCGCTGTCGGCGCTCTTGGCCTCGGCGAGCGCGAGGCTGGCGCGGCGCAGCAAAGCCGCCGGATCGTCGCCCTCCTCGGAGGCGGCGACGCCGGCTTTGGCACCCAAAGTGATGACATGGTCGCCCGACACGAACGGCCGCCCGATCGCCTCGACGAGCTCGCCGGCGAGGAAGCGGCCCTCGTCGAGGGTCGCGGGCGGGGCGAGCAGGATTGCGAACTCGGCGCCCGCCATGCGCGCGACCAGCTTGCGCTGGCCGTCCGACTCGACGTGGCGCTCGATCCGGCGCGCCGCCGCCTGGAGCACGGCGTCGCCGGTGGCGCGGCCGAAAGCGGCGTTGATCGCGTCGTAGCGGTTGACCGAGACGAGCAGGGCGACGAGCGGGGGACAGTTACCAGTAACTGTCCCCGCCCGCTCGGCGATCCAGGCACGGGCGGCGCGGCCGTCGCGAAGGCCGGTCAGCGCGTCGCGTCCGGGCGGCGGGCGCCCGCTCCCCGTCAGCGTCTCGGAGCGGCCGACCACGCCTTCGCCCAGCATGCGGACATGGTGGGCGATGCGCTCGCCGCCCGATTCGCCGCCATGGGCGAAGGCGGTCGCCTCGCCGGTCGCGAGCAGCCGGTCGATGGCGGCGCGGGCGGCGCGGCGGCCGTCGGGGTCGAGCTTGCGGAACAGCTCCATCAGGCTGATCCGGCGCCCGTCATCCTCGCCCAGGCCCGCCGCCCTCGCCAGCGCCGGGCTCAATTCGACGGTGCGCGAGCCCGGCTGCCAGCGCCACGACGCGGACTCGCCGGGCTCGTCGGCCGCGCGCCGGGAGGCGCCGCCGCCGACCCGCTCGGCGTGGCGGTGCGCGAACTGGAGGGCGTGGAGCAGCTGCGGCTCGCTGAACGGGCTGACCAGGAAATGAGTCGCGCCATATTGGTGGAAGGCGTCGAGCGCGGCCGCGTCGGTGCGCGACAGGAGGACGACGAGGGCGGCCGCATTGGCCTCGACCGCGTCGGCGATGGCGCGGACCGCCGCCTTGCCCTCGTCGAGCGCCCCGCGCGCGTCGATGAGGGCGACGGCCGCGCCGGAAGCGACGAACCGC
This sequence comes from Allosphingosinicella sp., assembly GCA_035633095.1. Lineage (GTDB taxonomy): Bacteria > Pseudomonadota > Alphaproteobacteria > Sphingomonadales > Sphingomonadaceae > Allosphingosinicella. Next base: position 3,214 of record DASQFO010000339.1, read on the forward strand.
CCTTCGGCATTGGCCGCGCGCCGCGCCGCGATCGGCTGCCAGCCGGCGCCCTCGGCGAGCCTCGAGAGCTCGTCGCGGTGGCGGAAGGACAGGATGAACAAGGGCGCCCCCATCCCGGATACCTAGCCCCCGCGCATCCTCGCGCCAATCGGCTTGGTCGCGCCCTTCCCGATCGGGGACAGAAGGGGAGCAGTCGCTTCGCATCGGTCGCGAGTCCAGCCGATCGAGACGAAGATCGTTCCGGGTGCGACCGATGAAGGATTAGCAAGTATCGGGATGCGGTCATAAAAGCTATCTGAGCGAAAAATAACATTTGCGTTGTAGAACCTGCTTAGAAACATTCTCAAAATTAATTATCTTACGTCGCTTGACGCGCCCTGCTTAATAGCCGATTGCCTGTTGTCGGCGCTGCTGAGGAAAAGGGGAACGCGCGTGAACAGGATCTTCCGTGCGGGCATGATCGGTCTGGGTCTGGCCGGCGGCGCGATCACCGCGTGGGCGGCCGAGACCATCACCTATACTTACGACTCACGCGGCCGGCTGGTGAAAGTCATGCGCACCGGGACGATCAACAATAACGTCCAGGCCGAGTACAAATACGACAAGGCCGACAACCGCACCAACGTCAACGTCACCTCGCCCAATCCGCCGCCCTGAGCCGCGTTTGTCTGAGCCGCCACGATGCGCACGCGAGAGGGAAGAGCAGGATGAAGTCGAGGGCAATTCGGGCGGGCATGGTGGGCGGCGCATTGCTAGCCGCGATCGCGCTCGGCGCGCCGGCCTTGGCGCAGGCATTGCCCGACGTTCCGCCGCCATCGCGCTACCAGGTCGACGAGAACGGCGTCGACGTCGCCCGCGGCACGATGACCGGGACGCGCACCGACCTTGCGATCGGCGCCGCGGGCCGCGCCGGCCTCGCTTTCCTGCGCCGCTTCGGCTTCGGCCAAGGCGGCCACAATTACGATTTCGGCCTGTTCCTCAGCGCCGGCCAGACCCAGGCCGGCATCGGGCTTGAATCGATCCCGTTCACCCAGAGCGGCTCGACCTACACCGTCGCCGACGGCAGCGGCGCGACCCTGGTCAAGAGCGGATCGACCTACACGCTGACGCTGAGCGACGGCACGATCGTCGTCTACAATTACACCACTCTGGACCATCTCGACGTCCAGCGCTTCGCGCGCGCGACCAGCATCACCTATCCGAGCGGCGAGACCGCCACTTTGACCTGGGTCAGCCTGACCTGGTGCTCGAACAGTCTCGATTATTGCGAGGGCGGCACCTGGCTGACCGGGGTGCGGCTGCAGGCGGTGTCGAGCTCGATGGGCTACCAGCTCCACTTCAACTACGGCCGCGCCGACGTGCTCGTCCCCATGCACGGCGCCCATTGGCGGCGGCTCGACGGCGTCACCGCGATCAACACGACGGTCGAGAGCTGCGACCCGTCGGCGCACAGCTGCTCGCTGACCAACACCTGGCCGACGGTCACCTATTCGGGCAACGACGTCACCGATCCGGTGGGGCGGACCAGCACCTATACGCAAGGCACGCTGAGCTACACGATCCGGCGCCCGTCGGCGGGCACTCCCAACGTCGCCTACACCATCGCCTCCGCCTACGGCCGCTACCCGGTCACGCAGGTGGTCCGCGACACGCTGACCTGGGGCTATAATTACAGCGTCACCGGCAATGTCGCGACGATGATCGTCACCCTCCCCGGCAGCCCGGCCCGCACCCGCACCATCGTCTCCGACCTGAATGTCGGCCTGCCGACCTCGGTGACGAACGAGGTCGGTCAGACCACGGTCTACGCCTACGACGCGTCGGGCCGCCTGACCCGCGCCACCGCGCCCGAGGACAATTATGTCGAGCTCGCCTACGACGCCCGCGGCAACGTCACGACGCGGACGGCGGTGCCGAAACCAAGCACCGGCCTGCCGAACATCGTCGCCAGCGCCGCCTATCCGGCGAGCTGCACCAATCCCGCCACCTGCAACCAGCCGACCTCGACCACCGACGCGCGTGGGGCGGTTACCGACTACACCTATAATAGCACCCATGGCGGCGTGCTGACGGTGACCGCGCCGGCGCCGACCACCGGCGCGGTGCGGCCGCAGACGCGGCTCACTTATTCGGCGCTGACCCAGCCCGGTGGCGGCTCGGTCTACCGCCTGACCCA
>DASQFO010000340.1:0-4333 GCA_035633095.1 Allosphingosinicella sp.
CGCCGGGTCTCGGGGCTGAGGCCGGGCACGTTGGCGTAGCGCGCCGCCTCATTGGCGAAGCGCACGCCCATCTCGGTGCCGATCGTGCCGAAATGCGCGGCGAGCGCGTCGGTGTCCTGGGTGATGTAGGTTGCGTTCACCCACTGGGCGCGGCTGCTGATCACGGTGAATTCGCCAAGCTCGCGTTCGGCCCGCGCGATGAAGGCGTCGGCGTCGGCCGCGGTCGCGCCGGCGGGCGCCGCTGCCGCCGATGCGGACGGCGCGGCGGCGCTCTGATCGGCGGCGGCGGTGCAGCCCGAGGCGAGACAGGCGGCGACGGCGACGGCGAGCAACGAAACGGTCGATTTCATGGCGGGCATCCTCGTTCTCTTTGTTTAGGCGGCGCTAATGGACCCGGCGTTTCACAGGGTCAACGGGTGAGAAAATCGCCGAGGGCCCGTCCCAGTTCCGGCTTCGTCACCGCGCTCATATGATTGCCGGGGACCTCGGCATATTGGGCGCGCGGAAGGAGGTCCGCCAGCGCCTCGGGCGAGCCGTTGTCACGGTCGTCGGCGCCGCTGAGAACGAGCGTCGGCATGTCGATCGCGCGGAGTTCGGCTTTGCTCGTGTCGACGAAGCTGCCGAGCAGCGGCAGCAGCGCGTCGGGATCGCCGCCGGTCGTCTTGAGGAACGCTTCGGCCAGCCACTCGGGCGAGCCGCGCTCGTGCGTGCCCAGGCCGTTCAGTATGTCCTTGAAATGCTCGCCGCGCGCGCCGGTCGAGGTGAGGCCGTCGAGCCCCATGCCGGCGACGATCAGCCGCCCGGGGGCGGCGCCTTTCACCACCATCCGCACTGCGGTCCGGGCGCCGAGCGAATAGCCGCCCAGGTCATAGCCGGCGAGGCCAAGATGCGCGATCAGCGCCAACCCGTCCTGGGCCAGGACATCGGGCGGATAGGAGGCCGCGTCGTGCGGCTTCGCGCTTGTCCCGTGCGCGCGCAAATCCGGCATGATCACGCGGAAGCCGCGGCCCGCAATCTCGGCGGCGTGGCCGAAGCGGATCCAGTTGGTGTCCGCGTCCGAGAACAGGCCGTGTAGCAGCACGACCGCCGGGCCTTCGCCCAGTTCGTGCCAGGCGAGCTCGGCGCCGTCACGGGCAAGAAAGGCGTGTCTAGTCGGGGAGCTTGCCAACCGCGTTCATCCAGCGCTCGACCACCGGCTTATACTCGTCGACCCGATATTCGGGCAGGCCCTCGGTGTTGATCCAGGCGCGGTGCATGCTCTCGACCCCGAAATGGTGGACCGGTGCGAAACGCGCCGGATCGTCGAACGAGCCCACGGTCAGGTCCAAATTCTCGCTGTCTGGGAACTCGAACCCGAGCGAGGTCCCGCACGACGCGCAATAGGGCCGCCGCGCGATCGGCGAGCTCGCATACCAGTCGGGCCCGCTTTCCCAGGCGACGTCCGCCTTCTTCAAATTCTTGAACGCGATCGAAACGCCGCCGGTGGCGCGCTGGCACATCCGGCAGTGGCACAGATAGGCTTCGTCATTGTGGACCTGGGCCGTGTAACGCACCTTCCCGCAGGCGCAGCCGCCCTTCATTTCGTCAGCCATGGATCAGCCTTTCAGAGCAATCGATTCCAGTTGCGTGCGCCAGGCGTCGGGAAGCGGCGCGGGCCGCCGCGATTCCCGGCCGACATAGACGTGGACGAAATGCCCCTCCGCCGCCGCCCGCTGCGCGCCTTTGGCGAACACGCCGAGCCGGTAGGTCACGCTCGAATTGCCGAGCCGCTCGACGCCCAGGCCGATCTCGACCGGCTCCGGATAGCTGAGCGGCGCCGCGTAGCGGCAGCCGGTCTCGACGACGAGCCCGATCGGATCGCCCTTCTCGATATCGAGCAGCCCGGCGTCGACCAGCCAGCCGTTCACCGCGGTGTCGAACCAGGCATAATGGATCGCGTTGTTGACGTGCCCATAGGCGTCGTTGTCGGCCCAGCGCGTCGCGATCTCGCGCCACACGGAATAAGCTTCTCTTCCTCTCAAAGCGCGGCCTCGTAGAGCCGCCGCGCGTCGGCCTCGTTGATCGGGCAGGGATTGTTGACCAGGAGGCGCTCCTGCTTCATCGCCTCGGCGGCGAGCAGATCGAGATGCTCGGCGCGGACGCCGACCTCGGACAGGCGCTGGGGGACCCCCGCCGCGCGCGACAGCCGGGCGAGATGCTGGACGAAGGCCTGCGCCTGCCCCTGCTGGCCGATATCCTTGACCGACGAATCGAGCATCGCGCCCAATTCGGCGTAGAGCGGGCGGGCGGCCTCCATATTGTGGCTCAGCACATGGGTCAGCATCAGCGCGTTCGAGAGGCCGTGCGGCACGTGGAAATGGCCGCCGAGCGGATAAGCGAGCGCGTGCACGCCCGCGACCGGCGCGTTGGCGAAGGCGACGCCGGCAAGGTGCGCGGCGAGCAGCATCTTGCCGCGCGCTTCGATGTCGCCCGGCGAGTCGCAAACCTTGATCAGATTATCCGAAATGAGCCGCAGCGCCTTGCGCGCGAACATGTCCGACATCGGGTTCTTGAGCCGCGCCGAGGTGTAGGCTTCGATCGCGTGGACCATGGCGTCGATGCCGGTCGCGGCGGTGACGGATCGCGGCAGGGTCAGGGTCAACTCGGCGTCGAGCACGGCCCAATCGGCGAACAGCGAGGGGCTGTTGACGCCCCTTTTCTCGCTCCCGCCCACGGTGATCACGGTGACCGCGGTGGCCTCGGAGCCGGTGCCCGCCGTGGTCGGCACGAGCGCGAGCGGGAGCTTGACGCCCAGCGCCTTGCCGACACCCCAGAGCGTATCGAGATCCTCTCGGGTCGCGATCAGATAGGCGGCGAGCTTGGCGACGTCCATCGGGCTGCCGCCGCCGAAGCCGACCACCGAGACGCAGCCCTCGCCCGCCGCGACCGCCGCCATCAAAGTCTCGCGCGACGGATCCTGCTCGACAGCATCGAACACCACCGCGTCCGGGAGTGATTCCAGCACCGAGTCGGCCAGCCCCAGGGCGCGGACATTCTCGTCGGTGACGAACAGGCAACGGCCCGGCGGCAGCATCCCGGCGAGTCGCCGCGCCGCGCCCGGTCCCGCGATCAGCTTCGGACCATAACGGAATTCGTAAGCCTGCATCGATCCGGTCTAGATGGAAATCGCGCCGCCGTCACGCCGCGCGGCGCAGGCTAGAACGAGCGCTGGAGCCGGCCGAGCAGGCTCCGCGCCGGGCTCCCTATTGCGTCCTCGCCGACGCCGCCCTGGTCGAGCCGGCTGACCCGATCGTACAATTCCTCACTCGACCGGATCAGCTCGGCCGCGGCCTCGGGCAGCCGCGCCAGCAGCGCCTGGTCGGTGTCGGTCGCCTGCCCCAGCCGGCGGTCGGCCGTGCCCGCCTCGACGCGGCTCAACTCGCCCGCGGCGACCGCGCGCTGGGTGAGGAGCCAGGCGATGACGTGCATCAAGCGGGTCGTAACCTTGAGCGACTCGCAGGAAAAGCCGACCCGGTCGAGCGGGTCGAGCGCGAGCCGGTCGTCGCGGCCGCCGGTGTCGAAATAGGAGCGCGCCTCGTCGGCGAGCACCATCGCCTCGACATAGAGCCCGTCGATGAGCTTGGGCGTCAGCTGACCCTGCGCGGCGAATTCCCTCATCCCGGCAAACTGCCACAGCGCGGCGGGCGCGCAAAATGCAAAAGAAGGTAAATCGCGTCCCGTTTCGGGCGAGGGCAAAGCCCAGGGCCTGTACCCATGACCGGAGGCGGTCGTGACGGGTTGGCATTTGTTGTCCGGCAAGGAGCGAGGAGGGAGCGATGCTAAACGCATCGTGACCGACGCTGCGACGTAGCCGGGCGGCAAAGGACAACCTGCCGCTTCGCGGTCGTCCGGGGAAGGCGGCTGGCGGCGTCGAACGCCTTGGCCGGGCTGCCTGGCCCGCCCGGCGGCGCTCTCCTACCCAGCCGCCTTCCCCGGCCGATCACGGCCACCTCCGGTCATGGGCACAGGCCCTAAGCGATGATGTCGGGGATGGCCTGATCCTCGAGGACCTTGATCTCGTCCTTCAGTCTCAGCTTTCGTTTCTTGAGGCGGGCCAGCTGAATGTCGTCGCTGGCGGCCATCGTGCGCAACGCATCGATGGCAAAGTCGAGATCCCGATGCTCGGTCCTCAGCGCCGCGAGTCGCGACGCAGGATCCTGAGCGGCTGAGTCCTGGCCTTCCATAAGCACCCCTCGCTCCTCCTCCCGATTTCCATGCCGGCCTTGATAAACCTTCGGCGAACCGTCGTACATATGTGTTGGACCGCCGTCCCCGGGGGAGACAAGCCGCGTCT